>JBJELP010000317.1:19320-22398 GCA_051879215.1 Lachnospiraceae bacterium | reverse complement strand
TGGACGGAAACCGTTCGCTCCGGCAGGATGCGGATTCCGGTGGACGGACTGGTTATAACCTTTGATGATACGGAATATGCCGCAACAGGTTCCGTCACCGGACATCATGCCACCAATGCGGGTATGGCTTTCAAATGGCAGGATACGGCTGCAGAAACCATACTGGATCACATTGAATGGAGCTGTGCCGCATCGACCATTTCTCCTGTGGCTGTATTTGATATGGTCAGACTGGAAGGTACGGAAGTTCGCAGGGCCAGTCTCTGCAATATTTCTGAAATGAAGCGTCTTGGAATCGGAGCAGATCGCCAGACCCGATTGAAGGTGATCAAAGCCAATATGATTATCCCCAAGTGCATTGAAGCAGATGGCGGCGGAACGAAATTTGAAATTCCGGAAAGATGTCCCGTATGCGGTGCATCGACAGCCATTCATATCAGTGAAAAGACCGGAACAGAAACGCTCCATTGTACTAATGAAGACTGTACAGCAAAGCAGATTCAGAAATATACCCGTTTTGTAAGCAAAAGCGGCATGGATATTGACGGGCTTTCAGAAAAGACCATCATGAAATTCATTAATGAAGGGTTTATTTCTGATTTTGCAGACCTGTATGACATTGCACAGCATAAGGAGCAGATTGTGAACATGGAAGGGTTTGGTGAAAAATCTTATACCAATATGATTCGTTCGATTCAGGCAAAAACAAAGATTCATCCAGTTCCATTTCTCTACTCCCTCAGTATTCCGATGATTGGCCTGGATGCTGCCAAAAAACTGATCGGTACCTGCGGAACTGCCGGCTTTTTTGAAAGACTGGAGAGCGGACAGGGTTTTGAGGACATTGATGGAATCGGTCCGGAGAAATCCAATTCGATTTTAAACTGGTATTCGTCTGAAAAGAACAGGAATCTGGTGAAAAAGCTGATGGAAAAAGTACAGGTGGAATCAACAGATCCGACAGAACGTGTCGAAGGTACCTGCAAAAACCTGACATTTGTAATAACCGGCGATGTGCATCATTTTGAAAACAGAAAAGCATTTACAGCGTATGTGGAAGCACAGGGCGGAAAGGTAACCGGTTCCGTTTCCCGAAAAACCAATTATCTTGTAAACAATGATAATACATCCACCTCCGGTAAGAATAAAAAGGCACAGGAGCTGGGAATTCCGGTTATTACGGAAGATGAATTTGTGAAACAGTTCGGAGGCTGACAGTTCACGGATTTGGATAGGAAAATGTTTGCTTCGCAAACCGAATCCGGTGCCAGATCTCCGCAATCGTCGATTTGAATTACAGACTTTATCCCGGGAGGAAATAATATGCCAATCAGAATACAGGATGGACTTCCTGCAAGACCGATTCTGGAATCAGAGAATATTTTTATGATGGGTGAGGAACGTGCAAATACACAGAATATCCGTCCTCTGCAGATTCTGCTGCTGAATCTGATGCCCATCAAACAGGATACAGAAACCCAGCTTTACAGAGCACTGTCCAATACCCCACTTCAGGTGGAGGTCAGCTTTATGAATGTGACTGACCATGTATCAAAGAACACTTCCATCAGCCATCTGAATAAGTTCTATCAGTCCTTTGCCGATGTAAAGCACAGACACTTTGACGGGATGATCATTACAGGGGCACCGGTGGAACAGATGCCTTTTGAGGAAGTGGATTACTGGGAAGAGTTAAAGTGTATCATGGAATGGACTAAAACCCATGTTACTTCTACGATTCATATCTGCTGGGGAGCACAGGCAGGCCTGTATTATCATTATGGAATTAACAAGCATCTGATGCATGAGAAATTATCCGGAATCTATACCCAGAAGGTTACCGACCGTAAAATCCCTCTGGTCAGAAGCTTTGATGACCAGTTTACTGCTCCCCATTCCAGATATACCACGGTTAAGCGAAAGGAAATTCTTCAGAATCCCGATCTGATTATCTGTGCGGAATCCGATGAGGCAGGCGTATATCTGGTTATGAGTGTGGACGGAAAGCAGATTTTTGTCTTCGGACATCCGGAATATGACCGTATGACATTGAATGAAGAGTATAAGAGAGATATCGGAAGAGGGCTGGATCCTGCCATGCCGGTTAATTATTATCCGGACAACAATCCGGACAAGTTCCCTCTTCTGACATGGAGAAGTCATGCCAATCTTCTCTATACAAACTGGCTGAATTTCTATGTATATCAGGAAACTCCATATGAGCTGGATGGAAATGATGATACTAAAGAATAAGATTTCAATCTGCAAATGACTTGCATATGGAAAAAGACTGTGCTATAGTGAGTATTCGATACAGACAACGATCAATAATAATGATTCAGCAGGCATTTTCGCAGATAATTGCGGATGGATGCTGAAGTGTTCTGATTTTTGAAAGGATGATTGATATGACAAAGATAGATATTATTTCCGGTTTTCTTGGTGCAGGCAAAACAACGCTGATTAAAAAACTGCTTTCCGAAGCACTTCAGGGACAGCAGACAGTCCTGATTGAAAATGAATACGGTGAAGTGGGGATTGACGGCGGATTTCTTCAGGAAGCCGGAATCGAGATCCGGGAAATGAATTCCGGATGCATCTGCTGCACACTGGTTGGTGATTTTGAGGCTTCATTAAAAGAGGTTATGGCACAGTATCATCCTGACCGTATTATCATTGAACCCAGCGGTGTCGGAAAGCTTTCCGATGTTGTTCGTGCAGTCAGTGTTCTGAACGGGGATTCCGATGCACAGTTTAACAGTGCGGCAGCCGTTGTTGACGCATCCAAGGCAAAGATGTATATCAAAAATTTCGGTGAATTTTACAATGATCAGATTGCAACTGCGGGAACCATTATTCTCAGCAGAACCGGTTCCATGAAACAGGATAAAATTGAAAAGGTAATCAGCCTGATTCGCGGTATAAATACAACAGCGGAAATCATCACCACGCCCTGGACAGAAATCAGCGGACAGCAGATTCTCAATGCCATGGAAGGGGAAAAGGACAGTATGGCAGCTCAGCTGCTTAAAGAAGTGGAAGAGCATAAGCACGACCATGAACATCACCACCACCATG
>JBJELP010000317.1:0-19220 GCA_051879215.1 Lachnospiraceae bacterium | reverse complement strand
AAGATGGAGAAGAATGCTGCTGCGGTCACGACCATGACCACGAACATGAACATCACCATCACCATGAAGATGGAGAAGAATGCTGCTGCGGTCACGACCATGACCACGAACATGAACATCATCACCACCATCATCATGCAGATGAAGTATTTGCAAGCATCGGTATGGAAACAATCCGTAAATTCACAAAGGATGAAATTCATGAAAAGCTGAATGCTCTGGCTGATGAAAACAGATTCGGCATGGTTCTGCGTGCCAAAGGTATGGTTGCCTCTTCCGAAGGTGGTGACTGGATTCACTTTGATTATGTACCGGAAGAAATGGATGTACGTACAGGCTGTGCAGATGTTACCGGTAAGATTGTGGTAATCGGTGCCGGTGTAAAAGAAGATGCTGTAAAGGAACTGTTTCTGAAATAGATTATTAATGCTGCAGGTTTTTGACTGATTTCGAAAACAAAACTTTTTTTTAGAAAAGGTGGGATAAATGATGTTTAAAAAAGAGAAAACAATTCCCGTATATATGATCAATGGTTTTCTGGAGAGCGGCAAAACTTCTTTTATTGCTTTCACATTGGAACAGGATTATTTTGCAATTGATGGAAAAACCCTGCTGGTTGTATGCGAAGAGGGTATAGAGGAATATGAAGAGGAGCTTCTGGAATCTTCCAATACGGTGATGGAACTGGTGGAAGACGAGGGTGATTTTAACCCGTCCTATCTGGAACAGCTGGCGAAAAAGCATAACCCCAGCCGTATCATCATTGAGTATAACGGTATGTGGCTGATGCGTGATAAAGAACTTCCTGCAGACTGGATGATTGAACAGCAGATCACTCATGTGGATGCATCGACTTTTGAAGTATTCTATAAAAACATGAAATCTCTTTTTGGTGAGATGGTTAAAAATTCCGATATGGTTATTTTTAATCGTTGTGATGAAGTGGAAGATCTGTCACCTCTCCGCCGTACCGTTCAGGCTGTGAACGCGACAGCTGAAGTGGTATTTGAAGATGCAGAGGGAGAAGTGATGGAGATGACAGAAGAGGATCTGCCCTATGATCTGAATGCGGATGTACTGGAACTGGATGGACCTGCATATGCCATCTGGTTTATGGATGCAATGGATAATCCGGAACGCTATAACGGAAAAGTAGTTCACTATAAGGGCCTTGTCATGCATCCGAGGAATTTTCCAAAAAATGCATTTGTCCCCGGTCGAATGGTAAATACCTGCTGTGAAGATGATATGGCATTTTTCGGTTTTGTTGTCAAGAGCAAAAATGCGGAAAAATTCAAAGATGGTGACTGGGTGGATGTAACCGCAAAGATTCAGATTGAATTCTGGGAGGATTATGAAGGGGAAGGACCTGTTCTTTACGCTTCTGATATCCGTTCCACCAGAAAACCGGAACAGGATATCATCAGTTTCATGTAAATGGTCATTGTCCATTACCGGAAGAGAGGGGAATCTTTTCTGATATAAAAAGGCGGCATCGATTATCGGTGCCGCCTTTGCTGATTTTCAGTCAGTTATCTATCTTCCTGTCAGATTATTTTCCATATTTTCCTTCGTTGAAAAGGGTGATGACATTCTGAATCTTTGCGGAAGGATTCATCAGTTCGGATAAGGAAGCGTTATGGTTGATATAGTTGATAATGGATGCAAGGAACTTGCTCATATCCGCTTCGACATACCAGGGCTTTGTAAATACTTCAGCAGGTCTGTAATTCAGGTTGGTTGTAATAACCCGGTCAATATATCCTTTTTCAAAGAATTCGTCAAATTTATCAAAACCGGCTGTGAAAAGACCAAAGGTGGAAAGGGCGATAACGTGGGCTGCCTTCTTTTCCTTCAGTTCACGGCAGGTATCCAGCATACTTTCACCGGAAGCAATCATATCGTCAACGATGATAACGGTTTTGCCTTCCACACTGTTGCCCAGGAATTCGTGTGCAACGATGGGGTTGCGTCCGTCCACAACTCTGGAATAGTCACGTCTCTTATAGAACATACCGATGTCTACGCCCAGGTTGTTGGCAAGATATACGGCTCTGGCCATGGCACCTTCGTCCGGGCTGATTACCATAACGTTATCCTTTGTAATCTTCAGATCGGGCTCTGCTTTGAAAAGTGCCTTTACAAACTGATAAGTGGGCATGAAATTGTTGAATTCAAATGTCGGAATCGCGTTCTGAACCCGGGGGTCGTGGGCATCAAAGGTGGTGATGCTGTCGATACCCATGCTTACCAGTTCTTCCAAAGCAAATGCACAGTCAAGAGATTCTCTCTTGCTTCTCTTATGCTGTCTGCTTTCATACAGGAACGGCATGATAACATGAACACGGTGTGCATTCGATTCCGCAATGGAAATGATACGCTTTAAGTCTGCATAATGATCATCCGGTGACATATGGTTCAGACCATGGGGCATCTTATAGGTCAGGCTGTAATTTGTAACATCACACATTACAAACAGGTCACTGCCTCGTACAGAACTTGTGATAACACCCTTTGCTTCGCCGGAACCAAATCTGGGGCAGGCGGATTCAATCAGATAATTGTCGCGATCATAGCCTCTCAGGTTTAAAACGTAGTCGTTTCTTTCTTTCAGGAGGTCATAATCGTTCTTACGGAACTGAACGATGTAATCATTCACCTTCTGACCCAGTTCTTTACAGCTGTCCAGTGCTGCAATCTGCAGCGGCGCTACCGGAATAGCATCGCCAAAAGTATAATCTTTTGTCATTTCAATTCTCCCTCTCAGGCAGCTGACATATGCTGCCAATCAGTCACAATGATTCATTATCTTTATAACATTTTATCGAACACGGGTCAAGGGCGTTTTATGTTCTTTACAAAATACCATATAGAAACAGAGAATAGAACGTACGTGCGGTTGCAAAAAAACCTTTGAATTGGTATGATAATAAATGGCAAATAACCTGATAAGAACTGATAATAAGGAGAGAAGCTTGAAAAAGAAACAGCATATTATTTCCGGTGTGGTTCCGGGTTCCATTGCAGAGGAAATGGAGATCGAGCCCGGTGATATTCTTCTGGAAATCAACGGTATGGAAATTGAGGATATTCTGGACTATCGTTTTTACGCGGAAGAGGAAATCGTGACTCTGGTTATCCGAAAACCGGATGGGGAAGAGTGGGAACTGGAAATTGAAAAAGAATATGGCGAAGACATCGGACTGGATTTTGAAAATGGTCTGATGGATGAATATAAATCCTGCAGCAATAAATGCATTTTCTGCTTTATCGACCAGATGCCTCCGGGCATGCGTGATACCCTTTATTTTAAGGATGATGACGCCCGATTATCCTTTTTACAGGGGAATTATATTACCCTGACCAATCTGAAGCAGAAGGATATGGAACGGATTGCCCGATATCATCTGAGTCCCATTAATATTTCTGTTCATACAACCAATCCTGAGCTGCGATGCAGGATGCTGCACAATCGTTTTGCCGGAAAAGCTCTGGAAAAAATTGACTTTTTTTATGAACATGAGATAGAGATGAACGGTCAGATCGTTCTGTGTAAGGGATATAACGATGGAGAGGAACTGGAGCGGACCCTGAAGGACCTGATGAAATACTGCCCGGTGATGCAGAGTGTATCCGTGGTGCCGGTGGGTCTGACAAAATACCGTGACGGACTGTGTCCTCTGGAAGCTTTTACACCGGAAGAAGCTGCAGCGGTAATTGATCAGATTGAGGCGGTACAAAGGACATGTATGGAACGATATGGATGCCATTTTGTGCATGCCAGTGATGAATTTTACACCCTGGCGGGAAGAGAACTGCCGGAAGAAGAACGATACGATGGGTATCTGCAGCTGGAGAATGGTGTGGGTATGCTCCGTCTGCTGATGACAGAGACAAAAGAGGCGCTGGATGGTATGACCGGTGATGACAGGGAAGATCATCTGACAGTA
Organism: Lachnospiraceae bacterium; assembly: GCA_051879215.1. Classification (GTDB taxonomy): domain Bacteria; phylum Bacillota; class Clostridia; order Lachnospirales; family Lachnospiraceae; genus TWA4. The sequence continues at coordinate 15,270 of JBJELP010000317.1, read as the reverse complement.
GTGACAGGTCGCCTGGCATATCCATATGTGAACCGCTGCGTTCTGGCGGTTCAGGAAAAATTTCCGAATATCCATGCAGATGTCATCGCAGTACGCAATGATTTTTTTGGAGAGCAGATAACCGTATCCGGTCTGATTACAGGCAGCGATCTGATTCAGCAGCTGAAGGGAAGAGAACTGGGCAGCCGTGTACTGATTCCGATTAACATGCTGCGAAGCGGAGAAGAGGTATTTCTGGATGATGTGACTGTGACGGATGTACAAAATGCTTTACAAGTTCCGGTCCTTAGTGTAAAATCAAGCGGACAAACGCTGGTGGACAGCATCATCAGTGCTTGTTCTTTCGAAGAGGTTCCCGAACGGTTTCGACCTTATGAGCAGAAAGGAGTTAATATATGAGTAAACCGATCGTTGCAGTTGTCGGACGACCGAATGTCGGTAAGTCCACATTGTTCAATGCACTTGCCGGCAGCAACATTTCCATTGTAAAAGATACACCCGGTGTAACCCGTGACCGGATCTATGCCGACTGTACCTGGCTGAATACGACATTTACCCTGATCGATACCGGTGGTATTGAGCCGGACAGCGGTGATATTATTCTGTCACAGATGCGTGAACAGGCACAGATTGCCATTGATACAGCGGATGTTATTATTTTCCTTACAGATGTAAGACAGGGACTTCAGGATGCGGATTCCAAAGTTGCGGATATGTTGAGACGCTCTCAGAAACCGGTTATTCTGGCTGTAAACAAAGTGGACAGTTTCCAGAAGTATATGGCGGATGTTTACGAATTCTATAACCTGGGTATCGGTGATCCCGTTCCGATTTCCGCAGCCAGCCGGCTGGGTATCGGCGATCTGCTGGAAGAAGTTGCAAAGCATTTTCCTGCTGTTTCCGAAGAAGAGGAAGAGGATGACAGACCGAGAGTTGCCATTGTCGGGAAACCCAATGTTGGTAAATCTTCCATTATTAACCGTCTGATCGGAGAAGACCGGGTTATTGTATCCAACATTGCAGGTACGACCCGTGATGCAATTGATACCGTTATCCGTCACAATAAAAAAGATTATGTTTTTATTGATACGGCAGGTCTCAGACGGAAGAATAAAATCAAAGAGGAACTGGAACGATACAGCATCATCCGTACGGTAACTGCGGTGGAACGTGCTGATGTTGTCATCATTGTTATTGATGCAACGGAAGGTGTAACGGAGCAGGATGCCAAGATTGCAGGTATTGCCCATGACAGAGGCAAGGGTATTATTATTGCGGTAAACAAATGGGATGCCATCGAAAAGGATAATCAGACGGTGAAGAAATTCACGGAAAAGATCCGTCAGATTCTGTCCTTTCTTCCCTATGCGGAAATCATGTTTGTGTCAGCGGTTTCCGGTCAGCGCCTGATTAAACTGTTTGATCTGGTTGATACCGTCATTGAAAATCAGAATCTCCGTATTGCCACCGGCGTGCTGAATGAGATTCTGACAGAAGCAGTTGCTTTGCAGCAGCCGCCCACAGACAGAGGACGCAGACTGAAAATTTTCTATATGACACAGGTTGCTGTCAAGCCGCCGACATTTGTTCTTTTTGTGAATGACAAAGAACTGATGCATTATTCCTATACAAGATATATCGAAAACCGAATTCGTGATGCTTTTGGTTTCAGCGGTACATCCTTGAAATTTATTGTAAGAGAACGAAAGGAGAAATGATATGGAACGTGTTGTAAGCCTGGTAATCGGGTATGCACTGGGTCTTATTCAGACCGGTTACTTTTACGGAAAATTCCATGGAGTTGATCTTCGCAAACATGGAAGCGGCAACTCCGGAGCAACGAACACCCTTCGTGTTATGGGGAAAACCGCAGGTCTGATCGTCCTGTTCGGTGACCTGATGAAAAGCTTTGCAGCCTGTCTGATCGTTCGTTTCCTTTTCGGTTCTGCTGATCCGGAAATGACATTGCTTTATGTACTCTATGCCGGTGCCGGTGCTGTACTGGGGCATGATTTTCCTTTTTATCTGAAATTCAAGGGCGGAAAAGGAGTTGCATCCACAAGCGGAATGATTATCGCTCTTCTGGATATCCGGATTTTTCTGATCTGTCTGGTTGTTTTTGCAGGCACTGTTTTTCTGACAAGATATGTATCACTGGGTTCCATGCTGGGGGCGATCACGTTCTTTCTCTCATGGACATTTATTACATGGAATAAAATGAATGTTCTGGCGGACAGCTGCAGACTGGAATCCTGTATTCTTGTATTTCTGGTAGCGGCCCTGGCCATCGAGCGTCATAAGTCCAATATCGGCAGACTGCTTGCCGGCAAGGAAAATAAACTGGGAGCCAAAAAGGAATCATAAAATAAAAAGAGGTTTTTGAATGAAAAAAGTTTCTATAATAGGTGCCGGTACCTGGGCATTGGGTCTGGCGATTCTTTTGTATCATAATGGGGCAGAGGTGACCATGTGGTCTGCACTGGAGGATGAACTTCAGATGCTCCGGCAAAATCATGAACACAAAAATCTGCCCGGGGTCCGGATTCCGGAAGAAATCCGGATGGAATCGGATCTGGAGAAGGCGGTGAAACAGGCGGATGTTCTGATCATGGCAGTTGCCAGTATCTATACAAGACAGACGGCAGCCCGGATGAAACCTTATGTCGGAGAAGGTCAGGTTATAGTTGACGTTGCAAAAGGAATCGAGGAAACAACGCTCATGACCCTCAGTGAGCAGATTCATCAGGAGATTCCTCAGGCAGAGGTGGCAGTTCTGTCCGGTCCCAGCCATGCGGAAGAAGTCAGCCGTCAGATACCGACAACCTGTGTGGTTGGTGCGGCAAAACGGGAAACCGCTCAGATGCTGCAGAATCTTTTTATGAGTGATGTTTTCCGGGTGTATACAAGCCCTGATGTAAAAGGAATTGAACTGGGAGGTGCACTGAAAAATGTAATTGCCCTCGCAGCGGGTATTGCAGACGGTCTTGGTTATGGGGATAATTCAAAGGCAGCTCTGATAACAAGAGGCATGGCTGAAATTGCCAGACTGGGACATGCCATGGGAGTTCATGAAGAAACTCTGTACGGTCTCAGCGGTATCGGTGATCTGATTGTAACCTGTGCAAGTATGCACAGCCGCAATCGAAGGGCAGGCATCCTGATCGGTCAGGGAAAAACAATGGATGAGGCCATGGCAGAAGTCCATATGGTTGTGGAAGGTGTCTATTCTGCAAAAGCAGCAAAGGCTCTGGCGGATCAGCATGGAGTATATATGCCCATCGTAGAAGAAGTAAATAAGGTTCTGTTTTCTGACAAACCTGCCAGAGAGGCGGTAAGAGACCTTATGCTCAGAGACAGGAGAATCGAATCACCTGCGATTCCCTGGCCAGAATAATTGTACATTGTATAAAGGAGAACTACAGATGAAAATGATTTCAATTGAAAAGGAACTGAAAGAAAATTCATATCCCGGCCGAGGCATTATTGTGGGACGCAGTGCGGATGGAAAAAAAGCGGTAACGGCTTATTTCATCATGGGAAGAAGTGAAAACAGCAGAAATCGTGTATTTGTTGAAGACGGTGAAGGAATTCGTACTCAGGCATTTGATCCCTCCAAACTGGTGGATCCCAGCCTGATCATTTATGCACCGGTCCGTGTTCTCGGAAACAAAACCATTGTGACCAATGGTGACCAGACCGATACCATTTACAATCTGATGGATCAGGAAATGACCTTCGAACAGGCGCTGACCACCAGAGAGTTTGAACCCGATGGCCCGAATTATACCCCCAGAATTTCGGCTCTGATGCATGTGGAGGCAGGAAAATACGATTATAAAATGTCTATTCTGAAGAGCAATAACGGAGATCCTTCCTGCTGTAATCGCTATACGTTTACTTATGACAATGCGAAAGCAGGAGAAGGCCGTTTTATCCATACTTATATGTGCGATGGAAATCCCCTTCCCAGTTTTGAGGGAGAACCCAAACTGGTTGCAATTCCCGATGATATGGATGAATTTACCGATATGCTGTGGAACAGCCTGAACGAAGACAACAAGGTATCCTTATTTGTCCGTTATATTGACATCGAAACCGGAACATATACCAGCAGAATTATCAACAAGAATATCTAATTATGACTCACGGAGGAACGAACGATGAAAGAACTGGAATTGAAGTATGGATGCAACCCCAACCAGAAGCCTTCCCGCATTTTCATGGAAGAAGGAGAGCTGCCGATTCAGGTATTGAGCGGACGCCCCGGCTATATTAATTTTCTGGATGCATTGAATGGCTGGCAGCTGGTCAGTGAATTAAAACGTGCAACAGGCCTGCCTGCAGCCACATCTTTTAAACATGTATCTCCCGCAGGAGCAGCTGTCGGATTGCCTCTTACCGATACTTTGAAGAAAATCTACTGGGTGGAAGATCTGGGTGAATTATCTCCGCTGGCATGTGCCTATGCAAGAGCAAGAGGTGCTGACCGTATGTCTTCCTACGGCGATTTCATTGCCCTGTCTGATGAATGTGATATGGATACAGCCAGAATGATTTTCCGGGAAGTATCTGACGGCGTAATTGCCCCTTCTTATTCGGAAGAAGCTCTGGCCTTATTAAAAACAAAGAGAAAAGGAAATTACAATGTCATTCAGATTGATCCTTCCTATGTTCCTGCACCCATTGAAAAGAAACAGGTGTACGGCATTACATTTGAACAGGGAAGAAATGAGCTGAATATTACAAAGGATTCCTTTACCAATCTTGTGACGGAAAATAAGGAAATCCCGGAATCTGCAGCCATCGATCTGGCAATTGCAATGATCACATTAAAGTATACCCAGTCCAATTCTGTCTGCTATGTAAAAGGCGGTCAGGCAATCGGTATCGGTGCAGGCCAGCAGTCCAGAATTCATTGTACACGGCTGGCAGGTCAGAAGGCAGATAACTGGTATCTGCGTCAGGCTCCTCAGGTTCTGAATCTTCCCTTTAAAGAAGAAATCCGTCGTGCAGACAGAGATAATGCCATTGATCTGTATATCGGCGATGAATACGAAGATCTGCTGGCAGACGGTGAATGGCAGAAAGTCTTTACCGAAAAGCCTGCTGTTTTCACCAGAGAAGAAAAGAAGGCATGGATTGCAGGCAACACAGGTGTTGCACTTGGTTCCGATGCATTCTTCCCCTTTGGTGATAATATTGAACGTGCACATAAGAGCGGCGTGCAGTATATTGCACAGCCTGGCGGCTCCATCCGTGATGATCATGTAATCGATACCTGCAACAAATATCAGATTGCCATGGCATTTACCGGTATCCGTCTGTTCCACCATTAAAAGGCGGTTTCTGATTAAGAAGCTGTTCCTTTGCAGTAATAGAGCAGAAATATGATAAAAAAGTCATATTCGGTCATTTGATCTGTGCAAATATATTGAGAATGTAAATTATTGCGGATAATTATCTTAAAATAAGAAAAAATCTGTCATATTCAGTCAAAAAACATTAAAAAACGTTTTTTTTCAAAAAAGAGCCGTTCCAGAATGCTGAATTGCATGTCTGGTAGGGCTCTTTTTTCTGTCAAATTAAATAAAAACACTTTTGTAACTAAAGAAAATGAGAAAAAACCGATGTGTATCCTATATAAAAAAAACTATAGAAATTATACATGATGCACAAAATGAAAAAGAAAAAACGTTATATGACAAAAAATTATCTGGTTTGACATTTTAAATTGTCTATGTTATATATATACCAAGACGAAAGTACTTGAAAAAATACATGACCCCCATCTTGTATTTTATCGCTTTTGTAACTAAAAAAACACGTAAAAAAACATTCTGTAACAATAAGAATAATCAGAGAGGAATGAGAGAGATGTTTATTATTGGCAGTTGTGAGGTATGTGTTAACAACGGTTCTGCCCAGTTACCGGATGCGTTTAATCTGAAAAGTCAGGTGTTATCCTGGTATTATACCAACAGTGAAAAAACTTCAATTTATATGAAACCGGAATGTGTAGTAGATAAGAAAACGATGAAAGAAATGCGAGTAAAGCAGAAGAAAGTTCTGGTTGATAAGAAGAATATGATGTATTTACCGGATGATATTGTAAAGCGATTAAAAGGAAAAAAAGTCAGAATCAATGGTCTGGCTGAGATTCTGGAATTGGAAATGATTCCGGATGTATGTGCTTGAAAAGAAAAAGCAGATAATCGAAGACAAAGGTATAATCGGATGTCTTTTATTATCTGCTTTTTTGCAGAATCAGCAAATGGTTATCTTCCGCAGCATTTTTTATATTTCTTTCCGCTGCCGCAGGGACAGGGATCATTCCGTCCGATCTTTGGACCCTTTACAATGGTATGGGAAGCGTGCTCTTCTTTATAAAGCTCTTTTCTTCTTTCTTCTGAAAGGAGATGATCCCACTGGGGAAGATTGTAGAGCCAGTCTGCCTTTGCACCTACCATATTGTAGTAAAGCTTTTCTGTATCATAATCGAGGCTTACAACTGTATCCGCTTCCATGGTTTCCAGAGGATTAGGGCTCTTCAGGCTGTCATTGATACCATCCAGAAATCCTGTCATGGTCATGGTATCCACACCGAATTTTTCTGCCAGTGCTGCGACAGTTCCGGTTACCGGTTCTGTTTCTTCCAGCAGTCTGGCATACATATTTGTTTCGGAATCGAAATACTTATTCCAGAAATTCTGATATGCCTGCTGGTTCTTGCTGTTTGCTTCGGCAAGCTTCTGCCATTCTTCAAATAATGCCATATGATTGACCTCTTTCTATGTGTAATTATTATAATGGGCTGTTGTACTATTTCAAGCTTGTTCGATGACTACTTTTTACCCTGCTCATAACATGTTGAGTATAAACAAAGATTGATTCCTTGTCAATCATAATCATGAATACATAACATATAATAAAGTGAAACAGGAAGGGAAAGCGGTGCTTATCTCATCAGAATTAAAAACAGTTTGTATTACATAACAGGAATGGTCCTTATGTTCCTGCTTGTTTTATCACCGGCAGAGTTTTCATCGGCAGAAGAAGAAACGGAAAATCCGCCGAAGCTGCATGCGCAGTGTGCCGTTCTGATGGATGGTTATTCCGGCAGAATTCTCTGGGAAAAAGATGGAGACAGGCAGGTTCCGATGGCCAGTACAACCAAGATTATGACCTGCATTCTGGCGCTGGAATATGTGGATATGGAAGAGATTGTAACGGTTTCTCCTTATGCTGCATCCATGCCGGATGTTCAGCTGGGAATCTGTGCCGGAGAGCAGTATCAGATGGAACAGCTTCTGCTGTCTCTGATGCTGGAAAGTCATAATGATTCAGCTGTTGCCATAGCAGAATATGTGGGAGAACAGATGGTCATACAGCAGCAGGAGTCAGAAAAGAAGCAGAAAATAATATCAGAACCGGATAACCGAACCGTGGATGAAAGCAGATATCTGGTTTCGGTTTTTGCGGATGCAATGAATCAGAAGGCAGTGGAGCTGGGATGCAGTCATACCTGGTTTATTACGCCCAATGGACTGGATGCATCGGAGCAGGTTATAACCGAATCCGGAATGACAGAAAACAGACAGCACAGTACAACCGCAGCAGAGCTTGCAGAAATCATGCGTTATTGTACAGCAGAATCGAAAAAAAAGGACGTGTTTCTCCGGATAACCAATACAAAGCAGGCGGATTTTTATGATGCACAGAAAAAAAGAGCCTTTCATTGTGAAAACCACAACCGCTATCTGTCCATGAATTCCCATGCATTATCCGGAAAAACCGGTTTCACGGGAAAGGCAGGGTATTGTTATGTGGGAGCAGTGAATCAGGATGGATGTTTTCTGATTGTGGCTCTCCTTGGATGCGGCTGGCCTCCTGCGAAAAATCTGAAATGGGAAGATATGAACCGATTGGTTTCATATGGAACCGAAAAATACAGAAGTATGGTACTACCCAAACCGGAAAAGGTACAATTCTCATATATTGCAGAAGAGAATAATAGTACCGGAAACAAAGAAGTGAGAAAAAAGTATCTGGCATCGCCGGATCTGTCCGACCAGAAGGTACTGATCGGAAAAGATGAAACCCTGGATACAAAATGGTACTTTTTTACATCTTCCGGACAACCGGGTGATATTGTAGGAAGCTGTGAATTTTATATTCAGGATCAAAAAGTTTTTCAGAATTTATACAGGATTAAAAATATTTATAGTCTGGAATAGAAAAGAATTCTGTCCGTAAGATGAGGTGCCATATAAAAAAGCCCTGGATTTCCATCCAGGGCTCAGGGGGTATACAGAAGAGTCCGACTCAAAGACTCTCCAGCTGCTTTCACAGCTAAAACTATTATACTAATACTTTTACATATTTTCAACTCGCAGAAAATATAAAATATTATTAAAAAAAAGGGACTTTTATGGCAAAATAGATAAATTACCGGTTTTTGACAGCTGTTTCAATGGCATCTGCAATGGTTTCCAGTATCTTAACTCTGGAGTATAGTTTATTGTTTGCCTCGATAACGATCCAGGGAGCATAAGAAGTGGAAGTTTTCATCAGCATTTCATCAACTGCTACACGGTACTGATCCCATTTTTCACGGTTTCTCCAGTCTTCATCCGTTATTTTCCATTGCTTATCCGGATTTTCCATTCGTTCTTTGAATCGCTTTTCCTGTTCATCCTTATCAATCTGCAGCCAGAATTTCAGGATAACAGTACCATGGGCAGCAATGGTTTCCTCCATTTCATTTATTTCGCGGAAGGCCCGTTTCCATTCTTCTTCCGAGCAGAAACCTTCGATACGTTCTACCATGACACGTCCATACCAGCTGCGGTCAAAAATTGCAATATGTCCATCCTTCGGCATTTTGGTCCAGAAACGCCAGAGATAATGATATTCTCTTTCCACTGCATTTGGAGAAGAAGTGGGCACCACATGATAGCCTCTGGGATCCAGTTTCTTGGTCAGACGTTTGATGGCACCGCCTTTGCCTGCGGCATCCTGCCCTTCAAATACCAGGACCACCGGAATCTGCTTGTCATAGATCTGATTATGAAGGTTTTTCAGACGTTTCTGTACTTTTTTCATACGTGCTTCATATTCCTCGCGGGTAAGCCCTTTTGTCAGATCCAGACCGCCAAGAATTGAAGTGTCCAGAATGCTGGAATCACAAAGTGCATTGGGAACGGAAGGAACATGATTCTTTGCGGTTTCGAGAGCATCTTCCAGTACCGCAGCTACACGGGTCATTATTTTTAACGCTGCAAAACGGCGATCGGTTGCTTCGACAACTGTCCAGGGGGCAAAGCTGCTTTCCGTATGAACCAGCATATCCTGACAGATATTCAGATAACGGTTATAATGTTTGTTGTGTTCCAGTTCTTCACTGCGTACGCGCCACATGGTTTCGCGGCGGTCGGTAAGATTGTTCAGACGTTTTTTCTGCTCCTTTTCCGAAATCATCAGGAAAAATTTGATGAGGATCATTCCATCATCGGTCAACAGCCTTTCAAAACTGACAATCTCATCATAGGCCATTTCCAGATCCTTTTTGGAAATTGTTTTCTCGAAGGGGTCCTGCATGACCTTCCGATACCAGCTGCGATCGAATACGTGGATACGGCTTCTGGCAGGAAGATGGTTCCAGAATCGCCACAAAAAAGGATGACGCTGCTCGTCCTCTGTCTCCTTTTCCGTGGAAATAACCTGATAGCCTCTGGGATCCATGGCAGAGATCAGTTCATTGATCAGAACTCCTTTTCCTGCCATGTCGATACCTTCAAATACAATAGTTACCGGGATTCCCGCAGCTTTGATTTCGCGCTGAAGGAATGAAAGACGTGGGATCAGTGTTTCCATGGCGGCCTTATACTGGTCTTTTGGAAGTGTCTGATCAAGTTGAATGGATTTAAGCATATTTCTCCTTTCCTGCAATACTTTTCAGAAATAGTATTGCCTTCTTTTGTGTTTTCTATCATGTGTTTTATAACGGTTTTACTGTATGTCAAAGAGAACCGTTTGGCAGCACCAGACGGTTTTCTTTGCTTCATATTTTAATATAGAATGGAACCAAATACAATGAAAGAATACCATCAGATAATAATGCAGATCATCCCGCCGTTGCTGTCATTGATGATTTTCTGCAATGCATCCTGTAATTTACTCTGGCAGTCTTCCGTCATCTGGGAAATTTTCATCTGAATTCCATCCATTACAATCTGTTCAATGGATTTTCCGAATATATTTGTTTCCCAGACACCATCCTGGCCGTGTCTGGAGTTTTCTTTTATGTAATCAATCAGATCCCTTGCCTGACTTTCGCTTCCCACAATGGGTGCGATTTCCGTTTCAATCATGGATCGGATCATGTGTATGGAACTGGCCTCCGCTTTCATCCGGACACCAAATCGATTTCCATGCTTCATCAGTTCCGGTTCGTTCAGATGAATCTGTTCCCGTTCCGGCATTACCACGCCATATCCTCTGGATCCGGCACTTTCGACGGCAGAGGATACTTTTTTGTACTCATTTTTTAACAGCGCGAATTCACGGATTGTCTGCATCAGCTGTCTTTCGTTTGTAATGGAGATGCCGGCATATTCGCTCAGTATTTCATAATAGAGAGAAGGCTGCATGGTAATGCCGTATGTAACAGTACCATCGGACAGATTCCGGCTCTGCAGACGGATATCCCGGATTTGGTCGGAATGAAAACCGGTATAAACGGAGATCAGATCTCTCATATGATTGAATTTCTGAAACAGTTCCCTGCAGTTTTTGATCACTTCCTGTTTGACCGGATGGGACAGCGGGAGCAGTTCCAGCCATTTCGGTACCTGAAAAGAGATCGTTGAGACAGGAAATTCATTCAGAACCGACTGCAGGATCATATGAATGTCCTCTTTTTTTAACTGCTCGCAATTGACCGGGAGGACTGCGGCATTGTATTTGTTCTGCAGTTCTTCTGCAAGGGAGACCGCATCAGCGGAATACGGTTTCTGGACATTCAGAAGGATAATGTAAGGTTTTCCCAGTTCCTTCAGTTCAGAGATGGTCTGTTCTTCCGCGGGAACAAAAGCCGAACGGGGCAGCTCGCCGAAGGAACCGTCAGTGGTCATGACGATGCCTATGGTCGAATGGTCTGCAATGACTTTTCTGGTTCCGGTTTCTGCGGCTTCTGTAAACGGAATTTCATAAGGAAACCAGGGCGTTTTTACCATTCGCTCGCTGCCATCCTCCAGATGACCGGAAACCCCGTCAATAATATAACCGACACAATCGATCAGTCGGACTTTTGCTTCTGCATTTTCATGAAAAGAAACAGAAACCGCATCTTTGGGAATAAATTTCGGTTCCGTAGTCATAATGGTTCGTCCGGCAGCACTCTGAGGAAGTTCATCCCGCATGCGCTCCCGCAGATTGCGATCCTCCACATTGGGCAGTACCATCAGATCCATAAAGCGCTTGATAAAAGAAGATTTGCCTGTGCGGACCGGTCCCACCACACCGATATAAATTTCACCTGCAGTCCGCATACTGATGTCATGATAGATATCGTAGTCCATATTCATTTCCATAAATACCCTCCAGTATAAGTGATGTTTTGAAGCATAACAGTTTGTGATGTTTTCTGTAACGGATCAGAAGAGAGGCAGATCCTGAAAAACCTGTCACTTATACATATGCAGCAGAAAAGTATTGTATGAAGGCAAAGACCTGTCGGGACTGCAATTGCGGCGATGGGTGGAATGCGGAAACTATGCGTGTCTATACGGTGGCGTCGATAAAAATATCACTGACCACATTGAGGGCTGCAATATATTTTCTGCGTTCTGCAATCCGGATATCCGGTATGGAAGAAAGTCCCCGTTTTACCGCTTCTTCCGCAGCACAGATCTGTGCCCGATGTCTGCCGTATTCCATGGCAGCATCCAGTTCTTCCGGAAGGAATTCTCTGGCATCACCTGGGCTGTATACCGTATACCGGATCACACCGGCCACTTCATTGAATGAAGGGGTGACGCGTACGGTGACGGTAAACGTAATCTGGCAGACAGCAGCGCCGATGGCATTGGCAACGGCAGCATGTTCCGGTATAATGGCTCTGCTTCCGAAGGCCTCTGCCACATCAGGGAGAAAGATATGGATCGGACCGCCGATTCCGATGAAGACAGAATCTGTATGCAGCAATGGAGCCGCAAATCCATGATAAGTTCCTGACTTTTTCTGCAGATGCAGTGTCCAGGATTCGTGAATCAGCTGCTTCAGCTGGTCGGAGAGTCCCTCACGGCGGATCCATGCAAACTGTTGTTCCAGAAGAATACGAGCCAGATTAAAGTATAATTTTTCTTTTACCAGATCATATGCAAGGCCGCAGATCCGGTCACTGGGAATTCCTGCACAGTTGGCGAGAATTTCCACCGCGTAACGGGAAACATTGCAGTTGAATGCCTGATAATCACCGGTTACATGCATGATATCCGTGGGAGTCAGTCCTGCACGGATAATGATATTCCGGGATTCCAGATTTGTGGTATCCAGATCATAAATAGGCATGCGGAGCTTATGACAGAGGGAAAGCAGATTCAGCGGACGCTCTTTCAGGGCAGAACAGATTCTCTGTTCTTCTTCCGAAAAACCGGGACGCCCGTCAATGGGTTCCTGAAGAATGAAATATTCATAAATGCTTCTGGTGGAGGTTTCTTCCAGTTCAGCGTATCGTTTCAGTTCATTTTCCATATGAGGCCAGGTTTCTGCAGCAACGCAGAGGGGAATTACACGACGGTTATCCAGATGGATACCGTTCTGTATGGTATAACGGATGCCGCTGTCACCTCCCAGGGCAAAGGTATCCACAAATAGTCCTTTTACAAAGGTATCCCAGCTGCCAATGTGAATGCCTCCGTTTACGCGAAGTGGTTCCCCGTTTTTCAGAAAGGCAATGTCGGTGGTGGTGCCGCCCATATCCACAATCACTGCATTTTCCGCACCGGTCAGTTCCTGTGCCCCCATTACACTGGCCACCGGTCCGCACAGCAGGGTTTCAACGGGACGAAGGCGGGCAAAATCACGGGACATCAGGGAACCGTCACTGCGGACGATGACCGGCGAACAGTCGATGCCTGTTTTTTCAGCAGATTTTTCCACTGCTTTCAGAAATGCATCAATCAGCGGAATCAGACGGGCATTCAGAAGACAGCTGGCTCCCCGTTTGATGAAATCCAGTTCATGAAACAGTTCATAGCCGCAGACCACCGGAAGATCCATCTGATCCAGCAACAGATTCTGGGTTTTCTTTTCCAGTTCTGCACCGGTCTGCCGGGAGAAGGATTCCACAACAGCAGCTGCCTGGCAGTTTTTCAGTTCTTTTTCCAGGAAGCGGGTCATTTCAGACCAGTCCGGCATATTCCGGATTTCTCCGTCGCAGGTGGTCTGACTGTCATAACAGATCAGATCCTTTTCGGAAATATTACCGTTTTTACCGATGACCCGCATGGCATAAGAGGTGTCTGTTCCGTAAAGAATTAATCGGGCATTCCCACCTTTCTCTTCCACACACGCATTGGTGGCAAGGGTTGTTGAAAGAGCCAGTGTTTCGGCCTTTTTCACCAGATCTGCCGGGAGACTGTTCAGAGCATTCTGAATTCCCGCGGCCAGATTCTGTCTGGTGGTCAGTGCTTTGGCAGAAGCCAGAACCTTTTTGTCATCGTAATCATATAAAACTGCATCGGTGCAGGTTCCTCCGGTATCAATTCCAATTCCCAGTTTCATGTTCCATTTTCTCCTTAGCTGTACGATCGTAATACATATCAGAAATGATTTCTGAATCCACTGGTTTTGATTATATCATAGAAAGGGAAAGTATGCATACAAATCTTTGTGAAAAATGTAAAGCATACTTGACATTATTGAAAATGGTGATATAATCAAAATATGTAAAGCATACTTTACATAAGAAAGGAGGTATCTATGAAAAACAGACTGGAAGAACTGCGGAAGCAGCGGGGAATCAGGCAGGAAGAACTGGCGAATGCATTGGAGGTATCCCGACAGACCATCAGTTCATTGGAAAAAGGGCGTTACAATCCATCCATTCAGCTGGCATTTAAAATTGCACGATACTTTCAGATGACTATTGAAGAAATATTTATATTTGAGGAGGAAGAATCATGAAAACAAAAATGGGAAAATATTTATTGATTATTATAGGATTGCTTCTGCTGGCAGCAGGTTTATATCTGATCAAAACAAACGGAACCGCAGTGGGTTTTCCTTATGTCTTTGTCGGATTGGGCTGCGGATTGTTTGGCCATGGAATGGGCAATGTGATTTCTGAACGGGCCATTGGCAGTGACCCTGAACTGAAAAGGAAGATGGATATCGAAAAGAATGATGAACGCAACATTGCCATTGCGGATAAGGCAAAGGGAAAAGCGTTCGATATGATGACTTTCGTATTCGGTGCACTGATGGTATCCTTTGCGCTGATGGAAATCGATATGATTGCATTGCTTCTGATGGTATTTGCATATCTTTTTGTTCATGGATTTGCCATTTATTACCGCATTCAATTTGATAAGGAAATGTAACTGGCTTCCCGTTTTACATTATTTTTTTACAAACGAGCACAAAAGCCAGTGCAGATATATCCATACAAAGGGTACATGAAAAATATATTGCAAGGATACGCAATGGAATGGTATACTATGAAAACGTTCGGAATCCCCTTTTTGAACGTTTTCATAGATTATCAGATAAAGAATGGTGAAAAGATGTATAACGATACCCGACAGTTTACAAAATGGGTGGCCTGCTGGGGCAATGCCACATCCATTATTGATCAGAAAGAATGTGTTTATTCCAGAAATCTGACACTCAGATACCCGATTTTCATGTGCTTTTCCGGAAATGCACTGCGTTTTCGGTTTTCCAATCTGACCGGCACGGAGCCGGTTACCATCTCTGCGGCTTCCGCGGCGGATACGATCACCGATAAGACAATCGATATCAGTACCGTAAAAGAGATTACTTTTCAGGGAAAGCGGGAAGTGACCATCGAACCGGGACAGGAAGTACAGAGTGATGAAATTCCTTATGAAGTGACAGCCGGGAAATCGGTGTCCGTAAGCATTTATCTGGCAGACTATACCCAGATGAATTCCGGTGTCCTGATCACAGGTCCTTTATCAAAGGGATTTTATTCCTATGGGAATTTTGAAAAATCCGGGGAGCTGCCTCTGGATCTGACCAGGAATA
>JBJELP010000316.1:0-22501 GCA_051879215.1 Lachnospiraceae bacterium | reverse complement strand
TTATACAGGTAAATCCACGTTGCTACAAAGTGGAGGTCATTACATATTGTCTATTTGGCGGATACGCCACACCGAGGAAACACACAGTGTTTTCGAGGTTGGGTCTGAACAGAAACAATATGAAAAGGTGAGGTATACCAATATGAAGATGATTGTGGCGGCGGACAGAAACTGGGGAATCGGGAAAAACGGAGATCTTCTTGTACATATTCCGGAAGATATGGAGTTTTTTAAGGAAAAAACCATGGGCAATGTGGTTGTCATGGGCAGAAAGACCTTTGAAAGTTTTCCGGGAAAGAAGGCACTGCCCGGAAGAGTCAATATTGTGCTGACAGGGAATCCGGACTGGGCAGCAGAAGATGCAATTGTCGTCCATAATATGGAAGAGCTGTATACCGTGCTGGCAGACTATGAGGATGACAGGATCTATATCATCGGCGGCGGACAGATTTATGCGGATTTTGCAGACCGGTGCAGCAGTATCTATGTGACACATATTGATCAGAGCTATGAAGCGGATACCTGGTTTCCCAATCTGGAAGAAAATCCGCATTTTCGCAGAAAAGAAAAGCTGAAAGAGGGAAATTATAAAGGAACTGCCTTTGAAATCTGGGAATGGACTTCGGATTGAAAGGACGCTTTGTCGAGCAGGTTTGAAAAATGTTTTATTTAAGGACTTGACGTTGTTGACACCCCTGTGTTATAGTATTAAGGCGTGTGGAAGACTGAGGTCCTTTTTTTTTGGCCTCAAACATGTCCTCTGAGATATTTCAGAGGAAACCCAGTAATGAATTATAATTTGGAGGTGGAAGTCGTGCGTGTAAAGATTACTTTGGCTTGTACAGAATGCAAACAGCGTAACTACAACATGATGAAGGAAAAGAAGAACCATCCCGAAAGGATGGAGACCAAGAAGTACTGTAAGTTCTGTAAGTCTCATACAGTACACAAAGAAACGAAATAAGAGTTCTTGCGGAGGTTTCTGCTGATGGAAGAAACAAAAACCAGAAAAGAGAAAAAGAAAGATGGAAAAGGCTTTGATATGAAGCGTATCCTCTTCAACCTGAAGGCTGAGTTCAACAAGATCATCTGGCCGGACAGGGAGTCTCTTATTAAAAGAACGATTGCAGTATTCGCTTCTTCCGTGTCACTGGGAGTTATCATTGCAGTAGTTGACATGATCGTCAAGTTTGGTCTCGGTTTCTTGATTTCATAGGAGGTTAATCAGAAGTTATGACAGTTGATAAGAAAGAAGAAAAGTGGGAAAGAACAGAGAAACCCCAGTGGTATGTTGTTCACACTTATTCAGGATATGAGAATAAGGTTAAGGTTGACCTGACAAAGGCAATTGAAAACAGAGGACTTCAGAACCAGATGCTTCAGGTAATTGTTCCGGAGCAGGAAGTGGAGGAACGTCACAACGGCGTTAAGAAGATTTCTCAGAGAAAGTTATTTCCCGGCTACGTACTTATTCAAATGTATATGACGGATGATACCTGGTATGTAGTAAGAAATACAAGAGGCGTTACCGGTTTCGTCGGTCCGGAATCCAAGCCGGTTCCGCTGACGGAAAAGGAAATCAACGCAATGCTTGCTGATACAGCAAGAAAAGTGATTTCATACAGTGTTGGAGAGATGATCGAAGTCATCGCAGAAGGTCCCCTGAAGGGTACTGTTGCGAAGGTTGAGACAGTTGATGAGGACCGCGAGCTCCTTACCATCAATGTCGACATGTTCGGACAGTCTTCAGCCGAATTCTCATTTTCAGATGTGAAGAGAGCAGAGGACTTCTGATAAAGCGATTGCACGTTTCGTTAATCAATTGAATGAATGCAACTGAAATTTGTCTGATTCTTATATCAGGCGTGGGAGGGAGAAACTCCCGACATTACCACAAACACCTCGATGAAGGTGAATATTAGGAGGTGCCAAAGATGGCAAAAAAGGTAACAGGTTTTATTAAATTACAGATTCCTGCTGGTAAGGCAACACCCGCACCGCCGGTTGGTCCTGCTCTGGGTCAGCATGGTGTTAATATCGTACAGTTCACAAAGGAATTCAATGCAAGAACAGCTGATCAGGCTGGCATGATCATTCCTGTTGTTATCACTGTATATGCTGACAGAAGCTTCAGCTTTATCTGTAAGACTCCGCCGGCTGCTGTACTGTTAAAGAAAGCCTGCAACATTAAATCTGGTTCCGGTGTTCCGAATAAGACGAAAGTTGCTACAATCACAAAGGCTCAGGTTATGGAAATCGCTAAGCTGAAAATGCCCGATCTGAACGCTGCAACAGAAGAAGCTGCTGCAAGCATGATCGCCGGTACAGCTCGTTCCATGGGTATCACAGTAGTAGATTAATATTAATTAACGTTAACAACGCAAGTCGGACCGGTACAGGTATTTTCCTTGCAACGTTATTCCGGCAATATGCATCGTAATGCAGGAACTTCCTTCAGAGATGGTGTATTTTGTCTGTATGACCCTGTTCCGGTATAGAATGTGGGAGGGTTTATATCCCGCAATTACCACTAGGAGGTTATCATGAAAAGAGGAAAAAAGTATTTAGAAAATGCTAAGTTAGTAGACCGTACTCAGCTTTATGATGTTGATCAGGCAATTGCTCTGGTAAAGAAAGTATCTAACGCTAAGTTTGATGAAACTGTAGAACTTCATATCAGAACAGGCTGTGATGGCCGTCATGCTGATCAGCAGATCCGTGGCGCAGTTGTACTGCCCAACGGTACAGGTAAGACTGTAAAGGTTCTGGTATTTGCAAGAGGCGCTAAGGCTGATGAAGCATTAGCAGCAGGTGCAGATTACGTTGGAGCAGAAGAACTTCTGCCCAGAATCCAGAACGATGGCTGGTTAGATTTCGATGTAGTAGTAGCTACACCTGATATGATGGGTGTTGTTGGTCGTCTGGGTCGTATCCTTGGACCTAAGGGCTTAATGCCCAACCCCAAGTCCGGTACAGTTACCATGGACGTAGCAAAAGCTCTGGCTGATATCAAAGCTGGTAAGGTTGAATACAGACTGGACAAGACAAACATTATCCACGTTCCGATCGGTAAAGCATCTTTCTCAGAAGAGAAGTTAGCTGAAAACTTCCAGGCACTTATTGGTGCAGTACTTAAGGCTAAGCCCGCTGCTGTTAAGGGTCAGTTCTTAAGAAGCGTAACCATGTCCACAACAATGGGCCCTGGTATCAAGCTGAATCCCATTAAGCTGTCTAACTAATTAATCCCGCGTATAAACATTACTGGTTATCGAAAGGCTGTCGCGTAAGCGGCAGCCTTTTTTTGCTGGAGGTACCGTCACAGGCCGTCATAAGGAACAAATATTTTTGCCTGTGCAGTATAATTTTTTCTGACAGAAGAGAACAGAAAGCTGAAAATACAATATACAGAAAAATAAAAACGCCCTGTGGTTGTAAATCTGAGAAAAATATAATATGATAGGTATATGTATGAAAGCAGGCAGCAGACAGCTGCCTGCTTTCAACAAATAAATAGAAAGCTGATAATCTTACCGAGCGAGGATTGAAACAATAAACAGGGAGGTAAATGGAGTATGGCATTACCGGATAAAGTACAGGAAAATCTGATGAACATGTTTGCAGCTGCATATCTTGCTTTTACGGATGAGGCAAAAATGGAACTGGGTATCAATGAATTTCATCTTACCGTCAGCAAGGAAGTGGAGAATTGGCAGGTGAGACTTCGCGAAGTTCTGGTACTCAGAGGTGCCAATGAAGTTCAGCTGGCGGTATATGATAAATATATGGAACGATTTGGAATCTACAGAGCGTAATGGATCGTTTCCGTTTATTGGAGGGAAAAACAATGCGATATCATAATATCACAAAGGATGATATGCTCAACGGGGACGGTCTCAGAGTTGTGCTCTGGGTGGCAGGCTGTACCCATAAATGTAAAAACTGTCAGAATCCCATCACATGGGATATCCATGGTGGAATCGAATTTGATGAAGCGGCCAGAATGGAAATAGAGGAAGAAATGGAAAAGAGTTATATTTCCGGGCTGACGCTTTCCGGCGGCGATCCCCTTCATCCGGAGAACCGGAAAGAAGTAACGGAGCTGGCCAAAAATCTGAAGAAAAAATACCCGGACAAGACCATCTGGATGTATACCGGTTTCAGCTGGGATGAAGTGGATGATCTGCCCATCATGGCCTATGTGGATGTGGTGGTGGACGGTGAATATGTGGATGCTCTGCGGGATGTCCAGCTCCACTGGAAGGGAAGCAGCAATCAGAGAGTCATTGATGTGGCAAAATCCAGACAGGAGGGTCGGATTGTGCTGTGGGCATAGATCCGGTTCTGTAAAAGGAAAACAAAAGGAAAAAGGGATTCTGTAAGAAAGAAACTGATATAATCGTTTTGCAGAATCAGATGGATGGGAGAAATATGTCAGAAACAATTAAAATCAAATATTTTACCGATGCAATAGAAAAACTCACTTATATTGATGGAAAATCCGACTGGATTGATCTGCGGGCAGCAGAAGAAGTAACCCTTGCAAAGGGTGAGTTCAGACTGATTCGTCTGGGTGTGGCCATGCAGCTGCCGGAAGGTTATGAAGCCCATATTGTACCGCGAAGCAGTACCTATAAAAATTTTGGTGTGATTCAGGCCAATCATATGGGGGTTGTGGACTGCAGTTACTGCGGAGATAACGATGAATGGCGTTTTCCGGCACTGGCAGTACGGGATACCACGATTCATGTAAATGAAAGAATCTGCCAGTTCCGCATCATGAAAAATCAGCCGAAGCTGGTATTTGAGGAAACGGCACATCTTAACGGTCCTGACCGCGGCGGATTCGGTTCCACAGGAAAACAGTGATTTCCGGTATAGTATACAGGATGAGGCATACTGGTATGTCAGAACAGGAGTTTTGATATGATAATTGATAAAAAGAAGAAACAGGAACAGAAGAAGCAGGAACTGAAGGCAAAGGCAGAGCAGCTCATCCATAAGAAAAGTTTTCGGGTCGGGGCAGCAGTCTGCTGTGTGCTGCTGCTGGCATTTGCAGGAATCCGATTTATGAATCGTGACAGTCTGCTTCGGGAAGGCATTGCCTACTGTGAAAAAAAGGAGTATGCAAAGGCTCAGACCAGTTTAAAAAATGCGATTCTGACAGATAATCTGAAGGCAGACAATTATACCTATCTGGGAATGGCATATCTGGGAGAAGAGAAATATGCCGATGCAGAGAAACAGTTTCGGCTGGCTCTGAATCTGGATCCGGAAAATGTGTCCGCTTACCGTGGTCTGGGTATTTCTGCGTTTAAAACCGGTGATTATGAAAGGGCGATTACCGAACTGAATCATGCTCTGGATCATACAGGCATCTGGCTGAATCAGGAGATTTATGACATTCTCTGGTATCGGGCCGATGCAGAGAAGGCCTTGAAAGACTATGAAGCAGCCTGTGAGACCTATGGCATCCTGATTGAACTGGAGGGCGATACGGCTGTGACAAGGTATAACCGGGGAGCCATGTACTGCCTGCTGGATAAAAAGGAAGAAGCCATGGCGGATTTTGATGCTGCCATAGCCAAAAAAGGAAACGGATATCCCATTTTCTGGAATATTTATGACAGTATGGCCGATGCAGGATGGGTGGAAGAAGCGGAAGCATATCTGAAACTGTCCCAGGAACCCGGGTATATTGATCTGAATCACGCAGGGACGGAGACAGAAGTTAACAAATATCGCGGCATGATCGCATATATCTGCAGGGATTATGAAACCGCGGTTTCCCTGTTGTCCTCCACAGCTCTTTCATCGGACAAACAGGCGCAGATTTATCTGGCGCTGTCTTATGAACAGCAGCAGGAAAAGGACAAGGCACTGGCTGTTTTTCTGGAACAGGTCAATTCTGCAAATGCAAGTGCGGTGGATTACAACAGGCTGGCGCGTTTTTATATCAGAAATGAGCAGGGTGAGCAGGCTGTGGAATATCTCCGGAAGGGTATAGAAAAGTTTCCCCAGAGTGACCTGCAGGATCTGTATTACAATATGGTAAGTGCTTATGAATCCTACGGGGCTTATGAAGATGCGTTGGATGCTCTGAAAAAATATACCCGTCTTTATGGTGAGGATGACGGAGCTGTCCGGGAAAAGGCATTTTTAAAAGAAAGGATATAATCGTTTATGATAGAAACAGGGCAAAAGCCGGAGCGGCTGATACTGGTGGCTGTTTCTTCCGGTTCTGCTGATTTTGCGGAAAAGTCTCTGGATGAACTGGAAGAACTGGTGGATACGGCAGGCGGTGTCACAGTCGGAAGATTGATTCAGAACCGGGAGCATATTCATCCCGGTACCTATCTGGGAAGCGGCAAGCTGGACGAACTGATTGAGGAAATCTATATCCGGAAAGCAGATGGTATCGTCTGTGATGATGAACTTTCACCGGCACAGCTGAGGAATCTGGAGGATATTCTGAAAACCAAAGTGATGGACAGAACGCTGGTGATTCTGGATATTTTCGCAAAACATGCGGTAACCCATGAGGGTAAGATTCAGGTGGAGCTGGCTCAGCTGAAATACCGTGCGGCCCGGCTGGTGGGTCTCCGGTCCAGTCTGTCACGACTGGGCGGCGGAATCGGTACCAGAGGTCCCGGTGAAAAGAAGCTGGAAGTGGACCGTCGTATCATCCATGAACGGATCAGTGTTCTGAAGGAGGAACTGCGGGAAGTAATTCGCCACAGAGACGTGACCAGACAGAAACGGAGCGGTTCCATGCTGCCGATGGCGGCCATAGTGGGGTATACCAACGCCGGAAAATCCACGCTGTTTAATCTGCTGACCGGAGCACGGGTTCTGGCAGAGGATCAGCTGTTTGCAACCCTGGATCCTTCCATCCGGCAGATGGAGATGGAAGAGGGACAGAAGCTTCTGCTTTCGGATACCGTAGGGTTTATTAATAAACTGCCCCATAATCTGATCGAAGCCTTTCGCAGTACCCTGGAAGAAGCACGCTATGCGGATATGATCATTCATGTGGTGGACGGTTCCGATCCCCAGATGGATCTTCACATGTATGTGGTGTATGAAACACTGCAGGAACTGGGAATTACGGGAAAACCGATTATTACGGTTTTTAACAAAATGGATCTGGTTGCAAAGGAGCAGGAAATTTCCTTTAAAGACCGGAAAGCCGATGCGGTATTCTGTATTTCCGCAGCAGACGGACAGGGAATCGACGAACTCCAGACAGGTATTCTTCAGATTCTCCGTTCCCAGAGTGTGTATGTGGAGAAACTGTTCAGCTATTCCAATGCGGGAAAGGTACAGCTGATAAGGAAATTCGGGCAGCTTCTCAGCGAAGAATATACGGAAGACGGTATCCTTGTAACCGGGTATGTACCGGCAGAGGTGTATGGACAGCTGTATGACTGACACATGGCTGTATTTTGCCACACGGATTTTGAATAAAGTCAATACACTATATATAGTGTATTTAAAAAGTACAATGCTTAGATATTGTACTTTTTTATATTGACTCCACAATTTCGGACTGGTATAATTTGTTTCACTCACCCATGTGCAGACGGTGAATTTGAAGTGTGATATGGAGGTTATGACCGGATGTTAAGTGTTCAGAAACGTGACGGCGAGATCGCTGAGTTTGAACTGGGCAAAATCAAAGGTGCAATTGAAAAGGCATTTATTGCAACAGAGAGTTTTTACAATGAAGAAATCTTAAATTTACTTGCATTACAGGTAACATCAGAATTCCGAAAGTATATTCATGACAACAGAATTTCCGTGGAAGAGATTCAGGATTGTGTGGAGCGTGTGCTGGAACGGACCGGATATACCGATGTTGCAAAGGCATATATCCTCTATCGAAAGCAGCGGGAGAAGATGCGCAACATGCATTCCGAGCTGCTGAATTATAAGGATGTGGTGGACAATTATCTGAAAGTGGAAGACTGGCGGGTAAAGGAGAATTCAACGGTTACCTATTCCGTTGGCGGCCTGATCCTCAGCAATTCCGGTGCCATTACCGCAAACTACTGGCTTTCAGAAGTATATGATGAAGAAATTGCGCAGGCACACCGCAATGCAGACATTCATCTGCACGATCTGTCCATGCTGACAGGGTATTGTGCAGGCTGGTCCCTGAAACAGCTGATTCAGGAAGGTCTGGGAGGAATTACAGGAAAGATTACCTCCGGTCCTGCAAAACATCTTTCCGTACTCTGCAACCAGATGGTGAATTTCCTTGGCATTATGCAGAACGAATGGGCAGGTGCACAGGCATTTTCTTCCTTTGATACCTATCTGGCTCCCTTTGTCAAAGTTGATAACCTGAGCTATAAAGAGGTTCTGCAGTGTATTCAGTCTTTTGTTTACGGTGTCAATACACCCAGCCGCTGGGGTACGCAGGCACCATTTTCTAACATTACACTGGACTGGACCGTTCCTGCCGATCTGGCAGAACTGCCGGCCATCGTTGGCGGAAAAGAAATGGATTTCTGCTATAAAGACTGTAAGAAGGAAATGGATATGGTCAATAAGGCATTTATTGAAACTATGCTGGAAGGCGATTACAACGGACGCGGTTTCCAGTATCCCATTCCAACCTATTCCATTACCAGTGATTTTGACTGGTCCGATACCGAAAACAATCGTCTTCTTTTTGAGATGACAGCCAAGTACGGTACACCGTATTTTTCCAATTATATCAACAGTGATATGGAACCCAGTGATGTACGGAGCATGTGCTGCCGTCTGCGTCTGGATCTTCGGGAACTGCGTAAGAAAACCGGCGGTTTCTTTGGATCCGGTGAAAGCACCGGTTCTGTTGGTGTTGTAACCATCAATATGCCCCGTATCGCTTATCTGGCAGAAGATGAAGCGGATTTTTATAAACGTCTGGATCATCTGATGGATATTGCAGCCAGATCCCTGAAAATCAAGCGTGATGTGATTACAAAGCTGCTGGAGGGCGGTCTGTATCCCTATACGAAAAAGTATCTCGGCACCTTTGACAATCATTTTTCCACCATCGGACTTCTGGGTATGAATGAAGCCGGTCTGAATGCAAAATGGATCCGTGAAGACATGACCCATGAATCCTGTCAGAAATTCACGAAGGATGTGCTGAATCATATGAGAGAGCGGCTGTCCGACTATCAGGAGCAGTACGGCGATCTCTACAATCTGGAAGCAACTCCGGCGGAATCCACCGCTTATCGTCTTGCAAAACACGATGTGGAACGTTATCCGGATATTATCACAGCCGGAGGTGAGGGAGAAACTCCTTATTATACCAACAGTTCCCATCTGCCGGTTGGTTTCACGGAAGATATTTTTGAGGCGCTGGATATTCAGGATGAGCTTCAGACCCTTTATACATCAGGAACCGTATTCCATGCCTTCCTGGGCGAACGTCTTACCGACTGGGAATCTGCAGCCAAACTGGTACGGGTAATTGCAGAAAACTACAAGCTTCCCTATTACACCCTGTCCCCCACTTACTCCATCTGTCGGGAACATGGATACATAAACGGCGAGCAGGCAGTCTGCCCCATCTGTGGACAGAAAACAGAAATCTACTCCCGTATCACAGGCTATTATCGACCTGTACAGAACTGGAATGAAGGCAAGACACAGGAATACAAACACCGTGTAACCTATAAGACAGATAAAAGAACCGAGTCTGCGGAAAAGAAAGAATCCATGTGGAAAACACAGGCAGAAATGGCTTCCGTTGTGGAAAATGCGCCGGAGAAAACGGCGGAAGTAAGTTCCATGGCGGGTATGTCAGAAAGAAGTTTCATGATGAATACGGCAGAAGGAAATTTTATGATGGAAACAGCGGAAGTAAGTTCCATGATGGATACAGCAGGGAATACAGATACAGATACCGTAAACCGCTATCTGTTTGTTACGGAAACCTGTCCCAACTGCCGGATTGCCAAAGGTTTTCTGGAAGGTGTGGACTACCGTGTAATCAATGCGGCAGATCATCCGGAACTGACAGAGAAATATGGCATTCGACAGGCCCCCACGCTGATTGTACAGGATGAAAGCGGAACCCATCGCTTTGCCAATCCATCCAATATCAAAAAGTATGTGGACCGGCTGGCCGGTTAAAAAAAAGCTGCTGAGCAGTTTGAAAGAGTACAAGGGGCTGTCGTTTGACAGCCCCTTGTCCAGTTTCCGTTTCAGCCCATATATCTCCATCTGGGACACATTTGTCCAGTTCCCGTTTCAACCCCTATATCTCCTTCCGGGACACACTCTCGTTCAGGTTCAAACGCAGCGGATTCTAAACTCTCGAACTTCCATTCAGGAAGTCCGATCGCTAAGAACCGGCGTTTGAAATGGTCCCTTAAAGGAGATATATGGGCTTTCACTGGGGGAGGTATACTAAGGGGGGGGGAACAAAGAAAAATGGGGCACACTACAATCAAATGCGCCAGCCTCTCTGTAATATGGAAAATGGTCAAAAGGGAAGAAAAAGGTGAGAAAAAATCCAAATGAACCGTTGAAATGTAGAGAGGGGAGACTGGATTGGTCAAAAGAGCTGGATGACGAGCAAGAATATCCAAAATTCCAAAGAAAATCACAGAAAAGTACCGGAAAAAGTAATCTGAGAGCAAAAAATGGTTAAAAGAGGTCTGAAAGGAACAAAAAAATCCAAACGAGCTTGTGAAATATAAGGTGGGGAGACTGGATTGGTCAAAAAAGCTGGATGACGAGCCTGAATATCCAAAATTCCAAAGAAAAATATTGCCGCACCTGTGACTTTTTGGGACAGGTGCGGCAGTTTGGTTAAAAGTACAGCAAGGTGCAGATATGCATATGAGATCAACATGCAGCAGCCCATACCTCACAGGAGGGATTCATCTGGAACAGCAGCTGATATACGACCATGCGTGATGCTTTTATAATATAGAAACAGTCACTTTCCACGGAATGATCGGATAACTGCAGATATTCCTCGTGGATTTCCTGAAGGGAATCGATGATACGATCCCGGATTTCTGAAATGGTCTGATACCCGGAAGAGCCGGTATTCCATGTTTCGGATTCCAGTTCCGGTTCAGAGGTCAGGCCTTCCGTTTTTACCTGCTGGATATAGCGGCGCAGTTCAAATTTCAGATTCTTTTCATAAATGCAGTGGTCTGCCAGAGAACCAGGATATGCTGCATTATGAGGCCAGGTGAAGTAGTCAGCGATATAATGAAGGATCTGTCCGATGGCAACGGCTTCTCTGCGGTTCAGTTTCTGATCTGAAGAATTTGCACGGCATATTAAAAAGTGTTCCATCTGTTTCTGAACCAGAGGGAGTGTATGATCCATATCATGGGGTGTGGTCAGAAAAGACGGACGACAATCCGGGAGGATACTGCCGGTGTAAAAACTGTAGCGATGGGAGAGGAGAAGAAAGGGAAACTGCTGGTATGTCAGATAACTGGCAAGATTAATATGTGATTTCTTTCTCAAATTGTCTGAACCTCCATATGAAGACAATCAAAATATATTATGATTCAGGTTTCAAAAGGATTTTACATCATGGTACAAATGAATTTGTAAAAGCATTCTGTATGGAATTATATTCTGTGGAGAATGCTTTTTTAGTGTAACAGAGAGGACGTCAGATATCTATTGATAATTTTTATAAAAAATATACTCATATCTGTCGAATAAAAGAAAAATGTGATAAAAAATAGCGCATGTGTTGGCAATATTTGGTATCAGATAGATGAAATAACAGTATGTTTCCGTTATTTCTGCCTCCTTCTAAACAAAACGTTGCAATAACCTGACCGGATACGATATAATTTCAGGTGAGAAAGAAGCAGTCATATCGGTTTTCGAAAAATAGGTTCTTTCGCAATTTTGCGTTTTTATAAAGGAATGTTCAAAATGCTGATTAACACAGATACTCATTAATACAGATACTGATTAATCAGGAAGTTTTTGACTGCTGAAACATAAAAGAAAGGTGGATTATAGCAATGAAACTTGAAAATTTATATGATGTTCCCAAACTGGGATTTGGTTTGATGCGCCTTCCCAAGAAGGATGGAAAGATTGATATTGAAACAGCAAGCCGTATGGTGGATGATTGTCTGGCAAATGGATTTTACTATTTTGACACAGCGTATGTATATGATGGAGGTGATTCCGAGTGTGCGGTGAAGGAAATTCTGACTTCCCGTTATCCCAGAGAACAGTTCTGTCTGGCAACCAAGCTCCCTGCCTGGGAGATAAAGAGCAAAGAAGACAGGGACAGACTGTTCCGGGTCCAGCTGGAGCGTACCGGTGCACAGTATTTTGACTTCTATCTGCTTCATGCCATCAGTCAGGAAAATATCGGAATTTACGATAAATTTGACTGCTTTGCATGGCTTCAGGAAAAGAAGGCCCAGGGACTGATCCGTCATGCAGGATTTTCTTTCCATGATACCCCGGAAATGCTGGATGAACTGCTGACAAAACATCCTGAGATGGAATTTGTTCAGCTGCAGATTAATTATGCAGACTGGGAAAATGAAAAGGTACAGTCCCGGGGTGTATATGAAGTTGCCAGAAAGCACGGAAAGCCGGTTATCATCATGGAACCGGTAAAGGGTGGAAGCCTGGCCATTCTTCGTGATGATGTGGGAGAAGCACTGAAGAAAGCACGTCCGGAAGCATCCTATGCGTCATGGGCTCTGCGTTTTGCAGCATCCCATGAAGGTCTTCTGACAGTACTGAGCGGCATGTCCAATGAAGAACAGATGAAAGACAATATCTCTGTCATGAAGGATTTTGAACCTTTGACGGAAGAAGAGCAGAAGCTGATTGAACAGGTGACGGAAAAACTGAACCGGATTCCTACGGTTGCCTGCACCGCCTGCCGCTATTGTGTGGAAGGATGTCCGCAGGATATCAAGATTCCCAATATGATCAAGCTTCTGAATACCTGCAGGGTATATTCATACAGTGACTCGGTGGGAAGAAGCTTTGGCATGGAGGTAAGAGACGGTTCCGGAAAACCCTCCGATTGCGTCCAGTGCGGCCAGTGTGAAAGTGTATGTCCTCAGCATCTGTCCATTATCAGCATTATGGAAGAAGCAGCAAAGGAACTGGAACGATAAAGTATATGCCAATTTGTTGAACCACAGGAATAAAGATTATGCCCGTTATCAGCGATACAGCCGATAACGGGCATTGTTTTTTCAATAAGGTCAGGTCGTGAAAGGAAGACTGGTATCGTATATTCAGTCAGTCCATCATCATGAATTTCCATAAATAATATTTCGGATATTCTGCATCTTCAGATCCAGCTGTGCACTCATTTCCGCACATTCAGACAACTCGGAAGCCGTCAGCGTGGAAAGGTCCTCGGAAAGATTTTTCTTGTAACGGAGTTTGTGTTCCAGGTTTGCCCAGAATTCCATGGCGATTGTCCGAAGCTGCACTTCCACTTTCATCCAGCGTTTTTCATTTTCCAGGAAAATCGGAACCTCCACGATCAGATGAAGGCTGCGGTAGCCATTTTCCTTGGGATTTGCAATGTAATCTTTTTTCTCTACAAGACGGATATCATCCTGCTTCAGCAGACAATCAGCCAGCATGTAAATATCATCCACAAAGGAACAGATTACACGGATTCCTGCAATGTCATGCATCTGGTCCAGAGATTCCAGTGTAAAGGGAAGATTTTTCCGATTCAGTTTTTCACAGATGCTTTCCGGTGATTTCACCCTTGTTTTTATGGTTTCAATGGGGTTGCGCTCATGATTCAGAGAAAACCGTTCATTTAATACCTTGAACTTTGTTTCCACTTCCAGGATCGCACATTGATAGCACGACATGCGGGATTTCAATTCTTCCAGATTTTCCTTTGCTTTCTGAAGAGAATTTTCATCAAAATAAGCGGAAAGCTGGTGGGCTAAAGCAGCAGCATTGCCCTGAGACTGCATGATATTTCCAACCATGGGAGTGATGAACTCTGTCATATCCATATTGTATTTCCTCATTTCTGTTTTTTCTGTTTTCATACACGCCGGGTTTGTCTCATGCAAATCAGCGGAGGCATACCAGAATCGGATCGGCGTGAAATATTGTATCGTCATAAATTATAGCACTGAAAAGAAAAGAAGGAAACAGAAAATGAAAAACCTCGCTATGGTAGAAACATGATTTTGCTGGTATAATTTAGAAAGAATAATCTAATGGTAAGAAACGATGAGAAGCTACTGACAAAATAGGATGCGATAGGTGGTAATGAAATGGCAATAGATATTAAAGGAATACTGGCAGATACATTGTTGAGTTTATGCAGAGAGAAGGAGTATAAAAATATTACTGTAAAGGATATTCGGGAAAAATCAGGGATTAGCCGAACTGGTTTTTATAATCATTTTCGTGATAAGAACGATTTGGCTCAGTGGGTTTATTATCATCGTATTCAAACAAGTTTTCAATTAGAAAAAATGGAAGCTGCTGATCATTACTATGAGGCCTTAGTCGATTATTACCGACGGATAAAAGAATATCATTTCTTTTTAAAATCCGTATTAAAGGAAAAAGGACAGAATTGTTTACGCGATTATATGTATGAACATCCATTTGAATGGGAACTTCAATATCATATTCTTTGGTATGAGAAGAATAGCGGTGAAAAACCTATGATGGATGAACTTCGTTTTTTTACTGAATATCACAGTTCGGGTGCAGTTAGCATGACAATCAAATGGATAGAAAATAATATGCCTATTCCACCAGAAGAAATAGCCAGAAGGATCACTTATTTAAAACGAATTGGTCTGGCGCAGATTCTGCATGATGAAGACAGAAACGATGGGCATCCATATGAATGAATAATAATAAATAATACCATATTTTGCAGAGTTAGCCCCGGTGAAAAGCTTGCGATTGCTTTCACTGGGGTGTTTTTATGCATTTAAAAGACAAAATTAAAGATTATTCCTTTTTAAGAATTATGGGAGTGAATGTAATTTGAGGAACAATTAATCTATTATTATAATAATCATAAATAATTATATACGAGAAAAAAATAAGGAGGAAGAGACATGGCAATCAAATATCCAGAGTTATTTCAGCCCTTTCAAATCGGAAGGCTTGAAGTGAAAAACAGAATATGCATGAGTGCAATGCATGCAGAGGGATGGTTGGACGAACATGGGATTATCACTGATAAAGCAATTGGTTATTATGAAGAACGTGCGAAAGGTGGTACGGGATTAATTTTCACGGGTGCTGTTCAACCAGTAACACAGTTTGAGAATGCCGGAGTGGTAAATTCACCATTCGCAGCTCCAAATACGTTTATTGCACAATATAAAAAATTAGCAGATAGGGTACATGCATATGGAGCGAAAGTTTTTATACAAATTGCATATGGAGGCGGAAGGGTTACTTTCCCTGGCGGTTTATCAGCACATCCAATTGCCGCATCTGACGGACCGAACCGCTGGGATCCATCATTGCAGCATAGAATGTTGACAACTCAGGAAGTATATCAAATTATTCAGGACACAGTTGATGCAGTAAGAATTTGTCGTATGACAGGTTGTGATGGTGTAGATATTAACTCATATGGTGGATATTTGTTTGATGAGTTTTTAACTGATGTATTCAATCATAGGACAGATGAGTTTGGAGGATCATTGGAAGGAAAACTCAAAATTCTTACTGATATTATTACGGCTGTAAAAAAAGAGGATAGATTCTTCCCTGTAAGCTGCAGATTCGGAACAAAGCACCATATGAAAGCGATTGGTAAAGGTGCATTGGAAAATGAAGTTTATACAGAATGCGGAAGGGACGTTTCAGAGACATTACAAATGGCAAATATTCTCCAGAAAGCAGGATATGATGCATTCTATATAGGTAATGGTTGTTATGATTCTTTTTATTGGATGTATCCGCCAATGTATCAGAAAGAAGGACTCTGGATTGACGAGGTTGAGCCGTTAACAAAAAGTGTGAAGATACCGGTTATCTGTGCAGGAAAAATTCTTCAGCCGGAAACAGCGAATAAAGCTATCAAAGAAGGAAAAGTAACTGCTGTGGCATTAGGACGGGCTCTTATTGCAGAAGCATATTGGGCAAATAAGGCTAAATGCGGAAAAGATGAAGAAATACGTCCTTGTATAGGATGCAATGCCGGGTGCCTGGGTCATATTTTCAGAGGACTTCCAATGCAATGTGCAGTAAATCCGGATTTATTTAGAGAAGATTCAGAACTAATGCCTGCTAAAGCCAGGAAAAAAGTTGTGATCATCGGTGGCGGAGTAGCCGGAATGGAATGTGCAAGAGTTGCGGCAGAGAGAGGTCATGAAGTACATCTGTATGATAAAAAGCAGGAACTGGGCGGTGTATTTTATGAGGCTGGTGTCCCGGATTTTAAGACAGCAGATCATCGACTGATTCAATGGTATGAGCGGCAGCTTGATGCTGAAGGTGTTAAAATCAATTTGAACCAGGAGATTTCTTTAGATCAAATAAAAACTATGAATGCAGATGAGATTGTCATCGCTACAGGGGCAAAAGCAAAAATACCACCAATTGAAGGCATCCATCAGGAAAACGTTTTAACAGGTGTTGAAGCGCTTGGCGGAAGAAAGACTGTAGGAGATACTGTTTTGATAATTGGCGGTGGACAAGTTGGTTGTGAAATTGCAATTTGGCTGGCAGATCAAGGAAAAAATGTTAAAATAGTTGAATTTGCTCCACAGTTGATGAGCGGTATGGGCAAGCCATTTGAATCAAATTCTCTTCAAATTGAGGATATGTTGGAAAACAGAAAGATAGATGTATTACTTAATACTGGCTGTAAAAAGATTATTGGAAGAACTGTATATGTTGAGACAGTAGACGGAGAAAAAGAAATAGAAGCAGATACAATCATTGTTTCTGTTGGATTTAATTCAGATACCAGATTATATAACAGTATTAATCAAGAAATCCCTAAAAATGTGTGGTGTCTGGGAGATGCAAAACAACCGTCAAATATCATGTATGCAATAGCAGATGGAAATGCCGTTGGAAGAATAATTTAGGTGAAATGAGATGGAATGTAATAAAAAACTAAAAAAAGCTCCAGCATATCGATTCCTCGTTTTTGTGGAAATGATGCTCTGTTATGTATTGCTATACGCAGGAATACAAATGATAGCAACATTAGGAACAGATATCATGGAAGCATTACAAGTCTCAGAATCGGCACTTAGTATATTCTCCGCGGTTGGAAATCCAGCTATGGCAATTGTGTCTGTAGTGGCAGGTTTTTTCACAGCAAGAATTGGTGGAAAAAAAGTATTAGTAACGGGACTTTTCGTTATGAGTCTGTCGGGCTGGCTTTATTTAACAGGACCTGAAAGTCTTTTGGTATTGATTCTCATAAGAGTATTACAGGGGTTGGGTTCTGGTATGGTTTCAGCCACTGTTCAAGCATTGGTCTCTGTATGGTTTCCAGCAAAAGAGAGAGGAACTGCACAAGGAGCACTGGCATGTTTTTATGGAGTCAGCACTTCGGCGGTAACTGTATACGCTGGAGTTATGTCGGCAAAAAATATGGAGTGGTATCAAACAGCAGGATATCTTCTGGCAATATGTGGAATTGTGTTTGCTGTATTAGTTATCTTTGGTTATAAAGATATCGAAAAGACTTATGGTATAAATATAATTGATGAAGTGCTGGAAAACGGAATAACTAAGGAAACTATAGAAATAGAAAAGGAAACAGCTTCCTGGGAGAAACCGAATACATGGGAAGAAACTCTGAGATGTCCTGCATTTTGGATTCTGGGATTCTCATTATTCTTTTATGGAGGAAGTGCTTTCGGCGTAGGATTTGTTATACCGATGTTTCTTAGATTTGCCGGATATGATGTTGCAGGACAAACAGCTGTTATGACATATGGAAGTTTGGCATCTGTTATTTTTAGCTTGCTGGGGGGCGTTATTGCAGACCGTGTTTTTCACGGAAGAAGGACTCAGGTTTATGCAATTTCTTTTGGCGGTGCAACAGTTCTGACGATTATTATGATGATTACAGGAGGAAACCTTCCGGCATTGGAAATGTCCATTCTTTATTTCTTTATGTTTGGATTTACGACATTTTCAGGTGGTCCTGCGTGGGTTTTACCGGTAGAAATCGTTGGTTCCAAAATGGCTCAGCAAAATGTTGGAACATGCTTACTGTTTTCGGGAATGGGAAGTACCATTATGCTGATCGTTTATGGGTATCTGGCAGATCATTATAGCGTAAATATCAGTATGCTTGCACTGGCAGGATGTATGATGATTCCTTGTATTCTGGCGATAATACTTGGAAAAAAGTACAAAGTTTAAAAAATAAGACAGAAGTCTTATAAATAAAATTTTAAAGGAGGAAATTACCATGTCACGAATTTTTACAGATGAAGAGTTACAGGAAATGATTATTCCCACAACAACTCGGATTAGAGATGCTTATCAATCTGGTGACAAAGGAAGAGCGAAAGACCTTTGGAACAAGTTGGTGGATGATTATATGTGGGCGTATGATCTTCGAGTAAACTGGGATAAAGCATTTACAGATTACATCTATAATGAATTAGGCGGAGATGCTTTATATGAAGTATGGCGGTTGCGTGGATGGACAGAAGATCAGATACGACCTATGAAAATCACTGAAGAAACGAGAAAAATTGGTCTCGAAATGATAGAAAAAGGAGACGATTATCCGGCATTTGACGAATTCCTTAATAAAGAATACTTTAAATTCCGCCATTCTCACGATAAGAGAATTGAATGGGAAACAATTATTATGGGATATGTTTATAATCATGGTGGACCGGAAGCACTGTGGTCTACAATGGCAACTGTAACACCACAGTATTGGCAGGGAATGATTGATGCTGCAATTAAAGGTACATATAAGGAAGCTGTTCAACAGCAGATTCTTGGTCTTGAAACACATGGAGAACCGCTTGAAATAATGGAGGATGATGAAAAGGTAGTAGTCTGGATGCGTCCTTGTGGTTCCGGTCAATTTTTATTGGAAAAGGGAGTTTATGAAGCACCTCAGAATTGTGTAAGATGCAAAGCCTGTCCACAGACATGGAATATTGACAATTTCCCGGTGTACTGTGTACATGCACCACAGCAGGAAATTCTTTCCATTAAGCAGGTGGGATGGCCGATTATGGTAAATTGTCCTCTGCCGGAAGAACGTGATGTACCTGGTTATGAGTTTGCAAGACAAAGTTGTGGTTTTGCAGTATACAAAGATCCAAATGATATTCCAGAATACGTGTATAAGACACTTGGATATGAAAAACCGAAACATGTAGAAAAGCCGGAACTGTGGTAATTATTTAAACTGTGGTAATTATTTAAGCAGAATGAACTTCAGAAGTAATTTATCTGAAGTTCATTTTGTTTTGTAATGAGAATGACGAATCATAAACTGTGGTATTACGGAAAAGGAGATTTTTGAACTTCAAAAGTGGATGCGGAGCACAAAACATACGATGGGGCTATGGCTGGTATGGAGAAAGCAGAATTGAAATAGTATTTCGGATTTGCAGAAGCTGTATCCTGATGTGAATATTGTTAATGGAAAAAGATGAAATGATGCAACTGGGTCGCATATAAGAAAATGGATAAAATAATTTGTGAAATATGTTTGATGGAGGTCTATTATGGAATATTTGAAGTTAAATAATGGTATCACAATGCCTGTACTTGGTTTTGGAACATTTATGCTTAATGGAGAGTCTTGTGAAGAAGCTGTATTGTCTGCGATTAAAGAAGGCTATCGTATGATTGACACAGCCGAAGCATACGGAAATGAAGTTGCAGTTGGAAATGCAATTGTCAAAAGCGGTATTGCCCGAAAGGAATTATTCCTTGTAACAAAGGTTAATTACAAATCATATGTGAATGTCAGGGAAACCGTCACACAGTCTCTTAAAAAATTACATACAGATTATATTGACTTATTGCTTTTACACTGGCCTTTTGCAAATTATTACAATGCATGGCGTGAATTGGAAAAACTTTATGAAGAGGGTAAATTACGGGCTATTGGTGTGTCAAATTTTGAACCGGGACAGCTTGTTGGCTTGATTGCATATAACAGGATTGTGCCTGCAATCGACCAGATCGAAACAAATCTGTACTGCCAGAGAGTAGAGGAACGTAAGTGGCTGGATAAAAAGAATGTAGCACACATGGCGTATGCTCCGCTGGGGCAAGGAAATAGAAACGAGATGTTTAGCGAGCCTGAGGTGACAGCTCTTGCAGAAAAATACCAAAAGAGCACAACGCAGATTCTGCTTCGTTTTCTGACACAGAAGGGCATAATTGTAATTCCAAGAAGCACGAAGCCGGAACATATCAGAGAGAATTTTGACATCTTTGATTTTACTCTGACAGAGGATGAACTTTCAAAACTTACAGCACTGGATCAGAAAACTGCCCTGATTGGTAATCCGAACGATCCAGGGCTTGTAGAAATGTCGTTGACCTGGTAAGTCTGATATTTTTACCTGATTTTCATCTTCTGAATAAACTGGTATTCTAATATATATTATATTAGAATGTATATAAGGAAGCGATTGATTTGTTTGCACCTGAATTTGAAACCGTATTGAATGTCAGCCTGAATGTCAGTGAGGAAGAACGAATGAAGTCGGAAATTCTGGATACGGGATATGATCGTCCGGGAAATACCTGGGAGATTATTTTCCGGTATTCGGAATTTCCGGCTTCTTTTTTCAGGGAGCATCCGGAACTTCCGGTTGTCAGTCTTATTGGTAATTATGGAATTGTGAGGATTCCGGAAGAGCTGTTGGAAGAATTGGCAGCAGCGAAGGGTGTTATTTATATGGAAATACCGAAACGGTTGTATTTTGGACAGAATCTGCAGGAAGGAGAGCGTGTGCGGAATCAATCGATCACCAGTCTTTCTGCCACAGGAATTCCGCTGCTGATGGAACAGCTGGGAGGAAATCTGACCGGCAGGGGTGTTCTGCTGGGAATGGCAGATTCCGGGATTGATGTGTTTCATGCTGCATTTCAGAATCGTATGGGAGAAACCAGAGTTTTTGCTCTGTGGGATCAGGCATCGGACCGGGTGTATGAAAAAGAGGAGATTGACCGATATCTGGAACAGGTGCGGCAGGGGAATCTAAAAGCATCGGATGTCCCGGAGGCGTTTCGTGATCTGTCCGGCCATGGAACGGCTGTGGCAGGGGTTGCCATGGAGTACGCAACGGAGGCGGAGCTGGTGGTGGTTCGTCTGGCACAATCCGGTGCGGATGAATATGTGCGGACCTCATCATTGATGCAGGCAGTGGATTTTCTGGTGCGGAAAGCGGCGGAAACCGGAATGCCCATGGCATTGAATCTGAGCATCGGCAATAATTACGGGTCACATACCGGAAGCAGTCTCTTGTCCACCTATCTATCGGAAATTGCACTGCAGGAGAGGGTAACCATCTGCGTGGGAAGCGGCAATGAGGGCGGAAGACCGATACACGCATCTGTGGATTTAACGGATACGATCCGTAATTCCGGACCGGAATCCGGTGAGCCGGGGCGGAATGCATATGAGGTACTGCTTCCCATTGCAGAGAAGCAGGTGTCCATTAATATACAGATATGGAAAGAATATGCCGATGTTTTCCGGGTGGAGCTGACAGCACCGGATGGAACGGTATTTCCTGTTTTTGGAGAAGACAGTCTGCTGCTGGGACAGAAAAATGGTCAGAGTAATCTCTGGCAATTTCGCAGCAGAGGAACACAAATCGTAGCATTTAATGGATTTCCTACACCGTATCAGCCTTTACAGGAACTGTTTCTGGATCTGATCCCGGCCGTAAACTATGTGGACAGCGGAAACTGGCGACTGACCTTTTATCCGGTCCGTCTGGTATCCGGTCATGTGGAACTGTGGCTTCCAGCGGGAGGACTTCTCAATAGAGGAAGCGGATTTGCTGTGCCATCTTCTGATCATACTCTGACGGTTCCATCGGCTTCCGACCGGGTGATTACGGTGGCTGCTTATAATTCCATGACTCGGAGTTATGCCCCTTTTTCCGGACGGGGATTCACTGCATTTACCAATCAGGTGAAGCCGGATCTGGCTGCACCGGGGGTGAATATCATGGCACCTGCAGCAGGCAGTGTCAATGGGTATGGTGTGTTTACCGGAACATCCTTTGCTGCACCGGCGGTTACCGGTGCAGCAGCTCTTCTCATGCAGTGGGGAATTGTACAGGGCAATGATCTGTGGCTGTATGGGAGCAGGATGAAATCACTGCTCCACAGACAGGCCAGAGAAATCAGTGCCTTTCAGCAGTATCCCAATGAATTTGTGGGATATGGGGTGCTGTGAATCAAATCTATAACTTTTTTTCTGCATGACTGGCAACAATCGACATCCTGTGATAAAATCCTGTTTTTGACAGTTAATCAGTGAAAAAATCCTCACAACGCCAGTGTTTAT
>JBJELP010000315.1:15322-22533 GCA_051879215.1 Lachnospiraceae bacterium | reverse complement strand
CATTGGGAAGGACGGCTGCATTTATGAAGGAAATGAAGAAAATGAAAAGGAGGAGCTTATTTAGAATTGGGTGGATGAGAAGCAGATGAAATTGAATCGTCGGTGTCTTCAGATTCCGATGTTTCTTCAGATGCCGCGGAAGGATTGGAGGTATCGGTAGACGTTCTATTGTGGAAGGTAACTGCCTGGGTCAGTACAATGATTGCCGCGATGATCTGATCCGATAACTGGTTTTTACAGTAACAGTCCGGTTTCCTGCCTTTATCCATGGAGTTCAGAAACTGATTAAGGCATTTGAAGGATTCTCTGTCATCAGAATATTTTTCCTGACTCTCGATTGCGCTTTCACAGGATATTCGTACATAGCCATGGTATCCTTCGGCCGTGATGTAATCGGTATATTTTTTCAGTGGAAGAGAAAGTCCTTGAGTCCGGGAATACATTGCTATGAGATTCCATGCCGCATTATGGAGATGAAAGAGCAGTAATTCTTTCCACATGGAGGCGGGCAAATTATCACGATCAGGGTGGTTGATGAGGTCTGCCATGTGGCTCAGAGATTCCAGAGAATTACTGCATTTCATGTAATACCAAGGTGCATAGTCTTTTACATCATCACTCAGGAATAAGATTGGACTTTTTGTGTTTGTCATGTTGAATACCTCCTTGGATTGTGAGGAAAGTAGTGTGTATCCTCTATTATCTATCGTTTGAAAAGGTAAGTGCGTAAAGCAAAAGAGCGTTATTTTTATTTTTTTACTGGAAAATGCTGCAGAAAGTTTGTCATGTCGTGGATTGTATTAATACTTTCCGGCATTTCCGGTTCAAAAACGCAGAAAGCGTGTGTCAGTTTTTTATTAGCTGGAAGATCCAGCAGATGGTAAGGAGTATTCTGTTTTC
Organism: Lachnospiraceae bacterium; assembly: GCA_051879215.1. Lineage (GTDB taxonomy): Bacteria > Bacillota > Clostridia > Lachnospirales > Lachnospiraceae > TWA4. Next base: position 21,633 of record JBJELP010000315.1, on the reverse strand, counting down.
TGAGTGCTTTGGCAAAATTCAATGTATAATGTTGGAGCATATCATCCTTGCTGGTAACCAGATAGCATGGCGGCAGGTTTTTCGTAATCGCAGGATGTTCCGGATTAGTATAGGGAGCAAATGAAGTTTTGCGATAGCCGGAACCGTAAAGAAAGCTAGGAAGAAACAGCCCGATCTTGTCCAGCTTCCGGGTGTAGAACATTCCGCTGATTAATCCCAGCGCCTGAATTGGGAGTGAGGAGGGATGAACATGGGCAGCTCCTGCCAGTTCTGGAGAGTTCTGCATGGCAACAGCATAAGCAATCAGATAAGCTCCGGCACTGTCTCCGATCATGTAAACCTGGTTCGGATTACCCTGATAACGAACGATAAGAGATTTTACAGCATCCATTGCCCTGGAAACATCGTCAAGCTGTTCGTATACAGTCACGTCGGGAATCAGGCGATACTCAATGCTGAAAACCACGAAGTTCTGACGGCAGAGCTGGACGCAGAATCGACGGTTGAATTCTTTGCTTCCTTCCATCAGACCACCGCCGTGTACATTGATGATAACCGGACGGGAGGGAACAAGACTGGCGGGACGGTAGATATCCATTGTGTGTGCAGGACAGCTGTCGTTTAAATAAGGGATATTTTCCACCAGTTTGATATCATCCGGAATTTGGAAATTAGCGTTTCTCACTCTGGTTTCCTGGTCAAATTTTTCTCTCTGTTTCAGGAACATTGTCTTCATAAAATTGCGCATAAGGCACCTCCAAATTAGTAGTGAAACTGCAGTTAAAAACGCAGCCTTCTACTTACAACCGGTATTCAGAAAAAGTGCGTAAAGAAATCACAAAATTTTGATTAAAAATGGAATTCATTTGGTAGATACCTTTCTTAAAGTATTTTTCAATTTTCAAAAAAGAAATCAGAATGTATATTCATGTCATTTTCTAAAATATATCTTAGTTTTCTCAGGATTTTGTCTCTCCGATAACGAATGGTTCCTTCTGTTACCCCCATTACCGCAGCCAGCGGCCGCAAATGAATCTGATCGACATAGATCTTACGTATCAGATTGCGTTCAGTTGATGTAAGCTGTGCCAATGCTTTATGAAGATATTTGTGGACGGTTTCGGCAAGTATATTTTTATCAATTTGAGGATCTGGGCAGGCAAAATAATCTGGAGATGAGAAATACTGTCCATCATTTATAGGGGTGTAATAGGCATGTGTTTTCTCAATCTCGATAGAATTTTGAAGTTGTCTGTAATAACGACGGATGGTTCGGATAAATTTTGGATGGATTGTTCCGTCTATGGTACGGTCTAAAAGTTCTCTTGAGATTTCGTGGTGGTTATACAGGTAATGAGCCGTTTTGATTAATATGGCGTTATCAAGTTGGGGTAAAATATCCATCGTAATCAATTTAGTGTGGACTACATTCAGAACATATTCAGGGAGCAGTTTTTGGGAGTATAGTTTCTCAACTTTTCCAATCAGCTTATGATGGTAAATCATAAAAAGAATTTCAGAGGATACCATCCCGCTTTTTACCAAAGGTTGAATGGCGGATGGCTGTTTCTTTTCATGGATCTGATCACAGATCCGTTTCATCAGCCGTCGCTGACGACAAAAATCAAAACAGATGTCTTTTCCCTGTTTTTCTATAATTTCATTCTGTAAAGATTTGGGAATAATGCCATTCTGCAGCTGAATGCTTGTATTTTGATCGATGGTGTATTTTATCCCGTCAATGTGAAGTGGAATAACAGTTTTGGTGTTCTTCATATTAGCTTCCTCCTGGTTGACTGCATAAAAAAAGCCCGAAGAACAATAAGTTCTCCAGGCTAAAGGCAGTGCTTTTATTTAAAAAAATGACAGCAAAAAAGCCCTGTCCCGCGAATAGGACAAGGCTTTAAAAATTACATTTTTGCCAGTATATACAGTCTAAACTATTGACAATCGGAAGTCAGTAGGAACTTGGTCGGGTATTTCAAAGAAAAAGTCGGGAATACGGTTGGGGAAAGAGTCGGGGAGTCAGGAACTGATTTTCTGGGATAGATTACCAGAAATCATATCGAAAAATTTTTCTTCTTTCATTCCCAGGTTTGATACCCGTTCATAAGTAGTAAGTGATGTGGGAAGAACGAACCCCCAGAGTGAAATGCCGAAAAGAAGGATAGCTTCTTTTTTGCGTTCATAATAAGTGCTGCGTTCTAATGTTAACACTTCTGCCACCTGCGTATCGGTTCGGGGAGTACCATCCATAAAACGGAGTTGTAGAAGGCGGGTGTATTCTTCTCCAGATAGGGGATAGTTATTGACAAGCCGAAGAGCGATATCTGCTAATTCAATCAGCCATTTGTCTTCAAAAAGGTGGTTTACCTGGGCTTCAAAGCAGGAACGGGTTGCGGTAGGAGCCAGATCGGAAAGATAGATCAGAGCTGTATTCAGTTCCATTCCGTATGTACCGGTGATTTCCTTTCGCAGATCCACCGCTCTGCTTTTTACTGCCCAGATTACATGCTGATAGAAAAGCAGCAAGGTTTTTGATTGCTCATATAAGGTTTTTGGATTCAAATCCAGAATATTACATTGTACCTTTATAAATTTCATCGCTTTTGATTCTGTTCGCATTCATTCATCCTCCAGAGTTTTAATATTGTTATCGTCTACCAGTATAACAGGCCCTGGTTTAATGAATGACTCGTGAGCGGTTTAATATGAGTTTTTTTTCGGTTTAATTTCGGTTTAACGAGGGTCATTGAAAAGGCTGTTCAATAACTCTTTTTGATCTTCTGTAAGGTATTGAACGTACTGTGAGTAATGCTTTTGGGCAATATCAAAGCCACCTAAACATATCATGGCCCGGATATGCCAGAAATGAATGTCTCCGTTGCTGGATTCCATGTTCAGTGCTGCACTTGAAATACCATACATTTCTGAATATGCCTGTTCCTGATAGAGTAGTGGAAGCAGTTCCAGGATTGCTTTTATGTAAGACAGATGATAGTAGGTTCGCATATTGTCCAGCCAGGAGTCTCCCGCATAATTGGGAAGAAATTCATGCTCGTACAGGCTTGCCGCTTGACGAAGATAATGAATTTTTTCTTTTCGCGTGGAAGACGGCAGCGTTCCATTGCGAAACAGGCTGTCAAACAAACCAGCATCGGTTACAAGATGAATGTTCGGATTCAGGTAATAATTTCCGACTTTATCTGAAACCACAAGATTATCCGGGAAGATCGGGCTTAATATGTTACGGGTACGGTGTACAACGTTTTTAACCTGTTTTGCAGGAGAATCTATTTCTGCATTTGGCCATAGTGCATCTGTTAATTCCCGTTGCGATACTTTCCGGGTGCGGTAGATCAGTAGGTAAGCAACCAGGCGGACTGCCAGGGGAGATGTAATCTCACTTTCGGTTAATGTTCCAAAGCGGGTTGTGATAGAAAGTCCCCCGAATACCTTGATGATTACATCTCGGTCTGTACGGCATCCTTTTTGGCTTGCGATATTCAGACGATCCATTAACTTGAATTCGTTCCGTTCCGCTGCGCAGACATAGGAAAGCGCCTGCAGCATACCATATAGGCCGATATATCTTCTGGGATTTCGGATATAAATGTAGCCGCTGGTGCGTTTATAGTAAGGAGCGACAGCAAGAGTCTGAATTCCCATCTTATGTAAAAGTCCGTTTTCATAGCGTGACAGCATGGAGGAATCCTCCGGTACACGGATATCGAAAACATCATTGTGAATAATTTTGGCATAAAGATAAGGTGTTTCTTCCGGGGTAACATTGATCACGCGACCTTCATAGCTACAAACGTTTTCTTTACAATGTTCGCTTACACAAACCCCATAACCAAGTTCAAAATTTGTTTCTACCAGGGCAGCGCTGTCACAATCATAAAAAGACAGGGCGATTTCCAGACACTTATCGACAATAACTGCAGGATTTCCGCTACCTCGCAGGCCGGCTTCTAATCCGGTCAGGGTTGCCTCGAACTGTTCTACATACTCCTGATATTGAGGATGATGTTGCTTTTCTTGTGGTGTAATGAGCATTAGTATAGTATCTCTCCTTCTTACTGTTTTCTAAAGAAAAGGCGACAGAAAATCTCAGAAGAGATTGGTCTGTCGCCTGAATATTTATATTCCTACTTCATGATCCATGAAGGCGACTTCATACCATCCTTATCATAAGATGATATTGTGTGAGCCGATAATGAGCACAGGTGTTGCATATGAAGTAGAAAATATTATGTTATTTCCGCTTCTGCAGCGAAAAAAAGGAAATTTTTTCCGTTCAACTAATGTAGAGGAACGCAAGCGTATTATATCATTTGTTAAAAAAAGATGCACTCATTTTTTGTCGACAAAAAATACGCAATTACGACATAAAAAGCGGAAATTGTTAAATTTATGAATTTGAAGGAAAATCCCCCGGCAAATGAAAAATCATTACCGAGGGTGTTATTATGTGAGTTCTGCATATGGTGTGATGAAACGAATCAGTTTTTCTTTTTCTTCTTGGTACATCAGGGTAATGGAATATTTATGCTCGGGGGAAATATCGATTCGTTTTACCAATTGCCTTACCAGATCTTTATCCAAAATGAAATCGTCCGGTAAACAGCCAAACTGTTCGATCCATTTATTTGGTTTTGTGAATTCAGCTATGAGTTGGTCTTTTTGTTTTTTTAGTATAGCAAACTCTTCCTGTAGTAGTACCATATTTTGCTCAGAATTGTTACCAGCAGATTTCGAATCGATGACCTGATCGAGCAACACTGTCAGCTGATCGGCAATCTTTTTATTGGCAGCAAGGTAGGCACCACTATGGATTCCATCGACAGTCTGTAATGCGGCGGCTTTTGCAGTAGCCTGTTCTTTTAAAATTGCATTTCTTACTTCTAATGCAATATCTTCTGTTGGATGCAGGATTCGGGGGCAGGCGTTCGGAAGCTTTTTGGGAGTGCTGCAGCAAACATAAGCGGAAGAAGCATTCGGTGAATCATGATTACGGCAGACGTGAATCATGGCTCTTTTGCAGACTGAGCAAAAAATATTATTGCGAAACAGAGCGGTCGGAAGCTTCTTATTTTGTGTATTCGCTTTTTTCCGTTTCTCATGGAAAAGCTGTTCCTGACATCGGAGCAGGATGCCTGCTGTTTCGAAGGAATCTTTTGATATCAGCGGAACATGATGATTTTGAATGACACTTCCAGAAGAAATCGGTGTTTCTTCCATTGCCTGCTTTTTCAAATCTTTAGGCATTTTAGGAATACGGTAAATATGATCCCCGATATAAACCGGGTTCTGCAGGATTTTTCGCACTGAGATAGAAGACCAATAATCATTGGCCGGAAGTCTCTGGTAAGAATATCCCATCCGGATACGATATTTGCCGGGCGGCGGAATATTTTTCTGCGTCAGTATTCTGGCGATGCGGTTAGTCTCGAACCCAGACAGATACAGTTTAAAGATTTCCTGCACAACAGGTGCCGTTTCAGGATTAACTTTCATCATGCAGCAACTGTCTGGATCATATTCATATCCATAAGGGGAAAATGCCGTGTTTTTTCCATGCTCTCCAGCCTGTTCCCGAAGTAAAGGATGATTCCACAGCTGTTCAACAATGGGATTTTGTGGAGGGGGATTACGCATAATGTCGTTCCACTTTTGTGCCAGGCAGGCCATTTTATAGGAGGAATTTTTTAAAGAAACATCCTCCAGTATACTATCGAAATGACATTTGATGGAAATAACTCGTATCTGACAGCGGTCAATCAGAAAAGATAAAATCTGTTCCTGCTCAACAGGAGAAGCCGACAGACGGGAAAAGTCTGACATAATTACACAGGAGAATTTCTGATTTTCTGCATCCTGTAACATCGTCTGAAGAATGTGAGAATTTGACTGGCTAAAGTTCATTTCATTATCCAGATAAAGTTTTGATGAAAGCATATAAAGATCCGGTTGTAATTGTATATAATCGGTAATCAGCTTCCGTTGGCGAGTCATTTCTTCCGCCTGTTCCCCATTTTTAATTCGAATATAAATTGCAACGGTATCTTTCATATGTGTGGCACCTCGCATTCCTGTGGTGGGAGAGTAGAATCGTCACTGGTCAGATTCTGATCTGTCATTAAAGATTGCTCCAGTAGGGTGACAAATAAGTTCTCATGTTTCCATTTGATCTGATAATTGCCCGGTCCATAGATTATAATTGTTTCAATGTAGTTCTGCAGTAATTCTTCTGTCAGTTTTCCGGATGCCAGATGCTCACTGGCTATTTCTGCCAGGTGAATCAGTTC
>JBJELP010000315.1:0-15222 GCA_051879215.1 Lachnospiraceae bacterium | reverse complement strand
TGTATTTCTGCTTCCTGCGTTTCTTTCATATGAATCAGCTGTTGGAGAGCAAATGATGTTTGCCGGTATACAAACTGTTCGATTTCATTTATGGGATAGTTGGTGCTGGGGCAGATAGAATGTTTCAGTTGGGAAGAAAGACAGAAGGCATTTTTTCTGTCATTGCGGAAGCGAAGGACCATTCCGCAAAATCCACACTGTAATTTTCCTTTCAGAGGCGTAGTCACAGGTAAAATTTTTCTTTTGGGGCAATTGGAAGTAGGACGCTTTAATGCTTCGTGGGCAGTGTCATATAGATCCTGACTGATAATCGGGTCGTGTGCATGAATGCGGACCAAACGTTCCTCTGGTGGAACTGATACGGTTTTGTTTTGCTCTGTCAGTGAAGTATGGGTCTTTCTCATTTCCAGGTTTCCAAGATACACGGTATTGGACAGGATGCGGGAAACCATAGAGTATCGCCAAAGTGGATGATTGTTTTTCCAATATTTCCCGGATTTCCCGTATTCGGGATGGGCTGCATTATATTGGGCTGGTGTCAGGATTTTTTGGCTATTTAAATGGTTGGCAATTGCTGCCGGGCGCATTCCCTGCGCAGCCAGTGTGAAAATCAGCTGAACAATCGGGGCAGTTTCCGGATCTATTTCATAACGGTGTAATGTCCAGTTGCTGATATAACCGTATGGAGCTGAGCCAATAAAAGAGCCGCTTTTCATGCGATATTCCACACTGGAAGAACGTTTTTTAGAAAGATCTTTACTGTAATAGGAATATACCAGTGACTGCAGGGCAATATTCATGGTTTCCAGATAGGAGTCTGTTTCCTTGCTGTCATAATGGTCATTAATAGAAAGAAAGCGAACTCCAAGCATGGGAAAAATCTGTTCCACATAATCCCCAAGTACAAGATAATCACGAGAAAAACGTGAAAGATCTTTTACGATTACTGCATGGATCTTTCCTGCTTTAGCCTGCGCAATGAGTTTTTTAAAAGCAGGCCGTTGTGTGTTCGTCCCAGTATAGCCATCATCTACAAATTCACGGTATTTCATTGCAGATAAATCAGGATGTGTCAGAAGATAATTTTTAATCAGACTTCTCTGGTTGGCAATACTATTGCTTTCCTCTTTTTCTGACAAATCACGGTCTGCGTTCGATAACCGAAGATATGCTGCTAATGTATCAGGAGCCATTGGTTTCACCTCCTGTTAAGGCTTCATAAATGTTTCGAAGAAGCAGGAACCACGATTCTTCTTTGAAATGAATTGTAACCTGTTCGGAATAATTAAGTTCCATCCGTTCAATCAGCTGATGCACGGTTGATGAGTCCAGTTGATGAGGAACTGGAATTTTGCTAAATAGGATCAGCCAGGGATTCGAAAGAGAGAGTGCCAGCCGCGCTTTGACCAAAGTATCCGCCTGTTGTGCAAGTTCAGAGGAAAGTGTGCGGCTTTGGGTTCGCAACTGTTCCAGCTGAAGACAAAATGTTTTATCGTCGATTAGAGAATCTGCATGAGATTCAAAGGCATCTGCTCGATTTTCAGCCAGACGGCAGGAATGCTGGTGCATCTGATCCAAAGCAGCCTGCAGAGAATCCAGATAAGCAGAAATCAGTTTTTTCCCTTCACAAGACAGTATCCAGTGTTTAAACTGGGTGGCGATCCGAAACTGATTCTGTAGTTGTGCCAGCACAATAACATCCAGAAGCTTCTTGTTAATATGGTTTTGTGGATGGGATTCCAGAACAGAAGATCCGGAACTTTGGCAGGCATATTCCATAATAGAATCTGCAGGGCGTTTTTTGTTAGCTCCCGTCATCTGAATCCTGCGTCCGCATATCTGGCAGAAAAGAATTCGCTTATAGAAGTTTGGCTGCTTCTGATAGGTAGGAGCATTTTGTTTTACTGCTTCCTGGTGATGATTTTTGCTTTGTTCAAAACGCTCCTGAAGCTTGTCGAACTCTTCATGAGAAATATAAGCTGGGTGCGCATTGGGAATAATAACCCATTCTTCTTCTGGAATATTGATGCGTTTATTGAATGGATCGCATTTGCGGTTATAGCATTTGCCGCATATAAAGTCACCAGTATAAACCCGGTTGGTCAGGATATATCGGACGGAAGTAGTACTCCATAATGTAGAGCCTTCATGTTTGGTTTTCCCGCCAGACCTTAAAAATTCCATGCGTTCCTGAGTTGGTGCCTTCATTTCCCGAAGTCGCATGGAGATTGCATGGGTACTGACTCCTTCCATTCCCCATTGAAAGATCAACCGGACGAAATGAGATACATTGGGATCAAAAGTCAGATATCTGGGATTTTCAGGGTCGAAGGTATATCCATAAGGAAATCCTTTGCGAAAGACACCTTGAGCTTTCCGGAGATCGTAACTGTCGGAAAACCTGCGGGACAGGTCCCGGCTGAAAAAATCATTCAGGATATTTTTCAGGATAATCGGAAGCTGAGCAGGATCAGACGTATCGCTGTCGAATCCATCGTTGATTGAGATATATCGAACGCCCATCATGGGAAACAAGGTTTCCAGATAATAACCGGTCTCCAGATAATTTCGCCCGAGGCGAGACAGATCTTTGGTTACAATGCAATTGATCTTTCCTGTCTGGATGTCCTGAATCATTCGCAAAAAGCCAGGACGTTGGAAGTTGGTGCCGGACCAGCCATTGTCAATGTAACGCTCTGTTAGATTTAGTTCCGGATGGTCTTCCATATATTCTTCTAACAGGGATACCTGATTTTGGATGCTGTCCCGGCAGATATGGTTCAGGTCATATAGTGACAGTCGGGCATAGATTGCAGTGCGATTAACTGGAAGAACAGATTCCGGACGAATAGGCTGATAGTTTTTGATCCGGTCAATCTGTTCGCTGTGGCGGCTTTTTCGTGCCATGATGTTCCTCCTTTCCCTCTGCTTCCACGTTTTCAATCAGAGAAAAATAGGAAAGCAGCAATTCTTTTGATTTTGCTTCCTGGCAGGTAACAGAAAGCGGGGCATCCCGGAATAAATTGATCTGAAAAATTAGTTTTTGGGACCAATCTTTTGTAATTTCAAAATTTTCCGGAACCTGGGTAAAAAGGGTCAGCCATGGATTCCCCAGGTTGAAGTCCCTGCGAAATTGCTGCTTGTCATCCAGAATTTTCGTCAATTTTTTACGGAGCTCGTCAGAACGCTCCTTTATGGAATTGTTTTTAAACTGTTCCAATATCACATCAATCTTTCTCTGATAGTATTGTTCTATCTGAATATAGCAGGAACTTTGTTCTCCGTCTTTCATCCGTTCTGCAATAGATAAAGCAAGTTTTCGTTCTTGTTCAATAGCTTCTTTCACCTTAGGGATGATTTCATCCAGTCGGAAACTTTGCTTTGGGCAGGCATCCGGAAGCTTCATCCGATGGCTGGAACATACATAGGCAGAATACGGGTGTCGATTGCTCATGTGACGGACAATGTACATGGAACGTCCGCAATGACCACAGCGTACGACATTTCGAAACGGGGTTGGAGGAAGAAGCGTACCGGGGCGTTTCCCGGCATTGGATCGATTTTCCTCGAAAAGCAGATCGAACATCACTTGCGCCCGTTCAAAATCCCGTCTGGATACCAGGGCTTCATGATGGTTTTCAATGACCTGCGTTTCCCCGGTCCAATGACGTTTCCTGCATTCGTGAAACACATACATGGCGGAGCGTTGCTGTCCATATACCAGGTCGCCTGTATAAGCACGGTTTTTCAGAATATAATTGACACTCCCAAATGTCCAGTAATCTTTGGCATCCGGTTTGGTATAAGTTATCCCCAGCTGTTTCTTTCGTAAGGATGGACTGGGTACTCCCATTTGTGTCAATTGTTTGGCGATATAGCTGCGTTTGGTGCCGGAAAGAAATTCTTTAAATATGTATTGTACATAAGGTGCAGTTACCGGATCGATATCCAGGTTAGAGGGAGTATCCGGATTATAGAGATAACCAAATGGCGTAAAGGTCAGTTCCAGAAAACTGTTTGCCTTTTTTTGCCTGGCTGTGGCAGCAATGGAGCGTGACCGGGCATATTTATCCACCATGATGATCAGTTCCTCCAATTTTTTATAAGCACCGGGAACGGGTTCGGAATGCAGGCTGTCATAATTGTCATGGATGGAAATAATACGGATTTTCATCATGGCAAGGAGATTGAGAAGGTAATAACGGCTCTCTATATGGTCCTTTGCAAAGAGTTCAAAGCTGCTGACTACGATACAGTCATACTTGCCATTTTGAATTTCTGCCATCAGTCTGTAAAATTCCGGACGTGGGCTCTCCTGTTTCAATCGGCGGCTGTCCATGTAAATACCGGTAATCTGGACATCCGATATATCCACCAGAAATAATTTGATTTCTTTAATCTGGGCAGAGGCAGTCGGATCCGGCTCATCCGGCTGAATAACATCCGAAAACTTGCGTCGGGCATAAAGAGCGGCCTGATAAAGTTTTTCTGTCGGGGGTTCGGATAAAAGCATGGGTTAATCCTCCTTTAATGGTTCGGTTCGGAACTGGTTGTCCGCAGATGGATCGTTATTTTCGCAGGATTCTGTGCTGTCTTCAGAATCTGCCGGATCGGAGGAAGTGTCCTCATATGTTAAGTGTCTGGTGCGAATCGGCATATAGAGGGTATTTAAAAAATCTTCTTTTTCTTCCTTCCTGGCTAATGTGATGGCAGGTGGCTTGTCGGGATACAGATCAATCCTTTCAACAATCTGTTTAAACAATTCCTCGTCGGCGGCAAAATCTGGTTCTTCCGGAATGGAAGCATAGAGTGAAAGCCAGGGATTTGACTCAGAACAGGTTGCCCGGAATTTCCGAATCTGTATCAGTGCTGCCATAACCTGACGCTCGGAAATCCGGTTTTCTTCCTCCATCTTTTGCTGTCCCTCCAGATATTCTGATTCGGAGAGCTTTTTCCCGTTATAACGGGCTTTCAGTCGATGGAAAGCGGACAGATTTTTCCGGACAGAATCGACCGCCTGATCAATCTGCCGTTGGAGGAAGTTCTCTACACGGATATATTGGACGCTTTTCGATTCTTCCGTTACCATATCCAGATATTTGAGAGCTTCCTTTCGCTCTGCGGCTACCAGAGGCTGGACAGAGGATAAAATCTCATCCAGCCGATAGAACCGGCTGGCGCATTTGCTTGCCTGCTGAAGGGAGAAACTGGAACAGGTATAGGCGATGAAGTTGGTGCCATCTCCGGTGAAAATTTCATTTTTGTGCATTGCCCGTCCGCATTCGCCGCATCGGAGAACACTTCCAATGGAAAAATGGGTTTGGTTGGTGGCATTCTGGCGGACCGCTTGTTTCTTTGCGGTTCGGAGAGTGCGATCCTGTAGATATTTGAGGGAAGCACGTTTCATATCTTCCCTGGAAATCAACGCTTCATGATGATTTTCTTCTACCGTTGGGAGTTCTACACCTTCCGGTGCCGGTTCGCCGCTGTACAGATAAACTGCATCCCAGACTCTGCCGCTTAAAATCCAGTCGCCGGCATACATGGGATTGAACAGAATCTGGTTCAGGGACGCAGCGTTCCAGCGTTCCGTATCTTTACTGAGACGATCTTTCTGACCAAGTTGACGTTTACGCAGGGCAGGATTGGGGGCACCCTTCTCATTCAATTGCTTACAGATTTGTGCCAGTGATATTCCCTCCAGATACTGATGGAAGATAAATTGTACATAATCGGCAACTTCTGTATCAATCATGACGAGGGCTGTGGAATTTGGATCATAGCGGTAACCATATGGAATCCAGGTGGCAGTATAAATGCCTTCCGGAGGAATTTGATGTCTCCGGCCTCTATCTTTCTGTTTCATATATTTTTACTCCTTCTTCTCTTTACTTTTTTCATTTTGATGTTTTTGCAGCTGTTCCCATACATCCTGATATTTCCATCGGATTTCATAATGCGTGTCATAAAGGAATATGGCATCTACAAAAGTGGTGACCATTTCACGGGAAAGTGCGTTGGCATATTGAAATTCCTTTGCAGATTCTGTGATCATTTGCATCTCATGGGGAATGATTCCACTGTTTAGAGCTGCTTCCTGTGTCTTGAGGTTTTCAATTTTCTCATGGCAGGCATTTCCCTGCCGATTCAGCTGGGCTTTCCTCTTATGGTATTCCTCCAGAGAAAGAGTGCCTGCGGTATATTCTTCATAAGCATCCAGCTTGAGCTGCTTTGTCCGCTTTTCTTCATATTCTGCCTGAGCGATTTCTTTTTGATACTGTGCCAGGTAATCACTGGCAGAACCAGGCGCGTTTTTTCGCTGGGTTTGTTTCCAGGTGGAAGCAGCAAGCTGCAGCATGGGCTGAAGTGTTGAAAAAAGGATCTGTTCAATTTCGGAAGAGGAAAACTCTTTTTTCGGACACTGTGAATGTTCCATTACTGCATGACGGCAGAGAAAAACAGTTCCATTCTTTTCCCGAGGCATTGCCCGTTTACATACCCCGCAGCGAACAACTCCCTTTAAGATGTATTCTCGAGTTTGATGACGTTGCTTATGCGGACGGTAATTCGGAAGAAGCTGCTGCACCCTGTCGAAATCTTCCCGACTGACGATCGGAGGGTGAGCATCCTTTATTATGATCTGTTCTTCGGGTCTGGCCTTTCGGCGCTTCTTTGAGCCTGGAATGACTGCTACATTTTTACGAAGAACCCGGTCTCCGCAATAGGCGGCGTTTCGTAAAATTGGAAGCAGCATGGAGGGCTCCCAGAGGGAATGCTCTGTTGACGTATGGGGTGTATTATGCAGGTTATTGTTGTAACGCTGGTTAAAAACAGCAGGGGTTGGAAGTCCTTCCGCATTTAAAATGTTAGCGGCTTCTTTCCGGCTCTTCCCGGAAAGCGTCAATTCAAAAATCCGCTGGACAATTTCGGCTGCTGGTGGGTTGATTTCAAAGGCAATCTCTTCTTTGGAGCGAAGATATCCGAAAGGGGCGGGGCCTTTGTAGGTTCCCTGGCGCATCCGTTGATGAAAAGCAGAAGTAATCTTCCGGGCAATATCTTTACTGTAATAGGCATTGAGGACAGATTTCAGTACCATGCTCATGTTATCTTCAACTGTAGTGCTGCTGGCACTGTCATATCCATCATTGATTGCAATAAAGCGAACTCCCAAAAACGGAAAAACCTGTTCCAGATAATCTCCGGTAATAATATAGTTTCTGGCAAAACGGGACAGATCCTTTACGATAATACATTGAATCTGGCCCTGCCTGGTCAGTTCCATAAGACGCTGAAAATCCGGGCGCTCATCGTTTGTACCGGTGTAGCCATCGTCTACAAATTCATGGATGTTCCAGCCGGAAAATTCAGGATGGGTGTCAATATATTTTAAAATTAGATCCCGCTGGTTTTTGACGCTGTTACTTTCATCCTTAAAAGTACCGAGATCACCATCGGCTAAAGATAAACGGATATAGTAAGCAAGATTATTGGCCATTCGTAGTACTCCTTTCCCGGGAATTTGCGGTTCCCTCGATCTGTTTCAGTTCTTCGATACAGTTTTGCAGTTTATACATCCAGTCTGTGCATCCAAAGACAATCCGTACCTGATTGTCGTGCCATAATTCAATACGCTGAATCAGCAAGTGGACAGCACGGCTATCCAGCTCATCGGAAATACGGGCATTTAAGAAGGTATGCAGCCATTTGTTGTCTGGAGTAAAGTAGGTCGAAACATCTGTCAGACGTTGTTTGGCGCGGGATATATCCCCTTCCAGCCATTTGGCCTCTTTTTCCAACTTTGCGATCTGCAAGGAGTATGTTTCCTTATCCAGAATACCGGAAACGAGATCTTCAAAGGCTTTCTGCTTTTTGCCGGTAATGGCAGATTGTTTGGAATAAAGCATCTGTAAAGCTGCAAAGCGGCGGCTTTTCAGTTTCTTCTGTGCATCTTCCAGTGAAAGACGTTTTAGAAATACGTCTGCATCAATGGCAAGTTTCAACTGTGTCTGCAGATTATAAAGTACGATGGTTTTCAGTTTGCCAAACTCCATTCGAAAAGGAGGATGACCGACATGGGTTCGGTTGGCAACACCGCTGCATTTGTAGTATTTTTGTCCGTCCTGATCGCCGGTTTTCATCAGACGCATGGGACGTCCGCATTCACCACAGAAAAGAATCGTGGAAAATGGATTGTCCGGGTTTTCAATCTGCCTTCGGTTTCTTTTGATACATCGATTGCGTTTTTCTGTCTGTGTTTTCAGATGTTCTTTGAGGGCCTGAAATGCTTCATGGCTGATATAAGCTTCGTGAGTATCGGGATAGATCATCCATTCTTCCTCTGGAATCATGCGTCCGTTGGCCGGGTCATATTTTCGAAAATAGCTTTTGTTGCTGACAAAATCACCGGCATAGGTCTGGTTCAGGACCATTTTCCGGATCACACCGCTGTTCCATATAGCAGGATAATCGGTTTCAGCATTCTTTTCCTTTTTGTTTTTTCTTTCATAATGCTGTTTAGGTGTCGGAACATTCATATCTGTCAGGTTCATGGCAATCTGATGGAAACTGACACCTTCCTGTGCCCATTGGAAAATCAGATGAACAAATGGAGCGGCCTCTTTGTCAATAACATAGTGTTTGGGACCACGTGTACTCATTTCATACCCGTATGGTGGAGGTCCTAAATAGTGCGGCCCGTTTGCCCGCTTCATATCAATGGTTGCTGAGATTTTTCTGGATATATCTTTACTGTAATAGTCATTGACAATATTTTTCATACTGACCAGCATGGAATCGGGGTCGGAAGATTTGCTGTCATATCCATCGTAAATCGCAATAAATCGAAGCTGCAGAGAGGGAAAAACTTTTTGCAGGTAATACCCGGCATCCAGATAATTCCGTCCCAGACGGGATAAGTCTTTCACAACAATACAATTAATTTTTCCTGCCTTTACATCTTCCATCATGTGGTTGAATTCAGGGCGTTGAAAATTGGTTCCGGTCCAGCCGTTATCTTCATAGACTTCCGTCAGTTCCAGTTCCGGATGCTGGATCACATAGTCACGAAGCAGTGCAATCTGCGTTTCCATTGTGTCGCCATCCTCAATACCAAGATCTTTTAGGGAAAGCCTGGCATAGATTCCAGTCTTATAGCGTGGAGGCTCCGATGTAGGAAAGGATGGAAATACATCATTGCTTTTCTGTTTTTGTGCAGCCTGTGCCGGACGACGGCTTTTTCGTGCCATTCCTATTACCTCCATCCCTGATATTTAGAGCGGGAATAGAGGAAAGATACTGCTGTACCCGCTCTATCTGGTCGGCGAATTTAAAATGTATAGTCAGTGTTTTATTTTCATGTACTTCAATAAAATCAACCAGTTCCGCCAGCATGATCCGGTCCAGTTCGTTAATGGTATGATATCTTTTAAAGGCGTTGAGCCATTCGCTTTCGAGGGGCAGATTCTTCAGACCGTCCCGTTCCGCTTCAACATTTTGTTTTGCCTGGCGGGAATCCCGGATTCTGGAATCGTAGATTGCAGACAGTTCCTGATAATCCTCCCGGGAAATAATTCCCTCATTCAGATTTTCAACCAGGCGGACTTTCATATCCTGATTTCGTTTGATTTCTTCATCCAGTCGGGCCAGCTGTGCATCAAAGTGGTGTCTGCTTTTTGGATCGTCTGGCAGGTTCTGGGCATATTTCAAAAGTCGTTCCATATCCAGGACAAGGTTGCACTGGTGTTTGATAGCATCCAGAACAGTATCATAGAGCTGGCGTTCACTGATGATGTGAGAATTACAGCCGGATTTCCGTTTATAGCCGGAACAGGAATAGTAGGCATAAACGGTATCTTTATATTTCCTGCGGCTTCGGATCATGTTCATTCCGCAATCCCCGCAAAACAGAAATCCGGAAAACAGATAGAGCTGTTTTTCATCCGGAGAGATCCTTGTATCCCTCAGAAGGAGAGATTGAACCACATCAAAAACGTCTTTATGGATGATTGCCTCATGTGTACCTTCTACCCGGTCCCATTCTTCTTCAGGTTTTTCAATCAGCTTGCGAATTTTATAGCTGGGTGTAGTCATTTTTCCCTGTGTCATGACACCGACATAAATCTCATTTTTCAGAATGCGAAGTACAGACTTTGGAGCCCATTGTGCCTTTCCTTTGGTGCGAAAATTGGTGGAAACTTTCATCCCCATGCTGCGCTTGTATTCCATTGGGCAAAGGACTCCCAGACTGTTCAGACGTTCAGCAATCCGGTCAGCGGAAAGCCCCAGTATTTTCCAATAGAAAATTTGCTGAACAACTCCAGAGGTTTCCGGGTCAATAATCAGTTTGTTATGATCTGCCGGATCTTTGAGATATCCATAGCACGCAAAGCTTCCAACATACTGGCCGTTTTTTCGTTTGATGGCAAGCTGGGAACGGACTTTTGTAGAGATATCTTTACAGTAAGAGTCATTAAACAGATTTTTAAAAGGAAGGATGAACTGTTCAGCATCACTTTGTTTCCTGCCGGTGTCCATATCATCAGTAATCGCGATGAAGCGGACTCCTAAGAATGGAAATACCTGTTCCAGATATTTTCCTGCTTCGATGTAGTTTCTGCCAAATCGGGATAAGTCCTTAACGATGATACAGTTGATGCGTCGATTCTTTACTTCTTCCATCATTCTTTTGAAATCCGGGCGATCAAAATTGACGCCGGAATAACCATCATCTACAAACTCACCAGCCAGTTCCAGATCTGGGTGGTCTGCGAGATAATCCCGAATCAAAGCTTTCTGATTGGTAATGCTGTTGCTTTCATCCTTTCCGCCGTTACCGGCATCCTCGTCTTCTTTGGAAAGACGGACATAAGATGCGCACAGCCAGTGTTGCCCGTTTAGCGGGGGGTGAAGTTCTTTAGAATAAAACAAGCCTTTGACCTCCTGATAACATAGTTGTGCTATCAAGAAACCAAAGGCTCCAGATATTTCTTTATTCATTTAACCCACAGTTTGATGATAGCACGGTAACCCGACTGTTGTCGAGCCTGGGTTTTACAATTTTATAATTTGATTTTGCAGTTTTTACAGACTGGTATGTTCTGCAAGTTGTCGCTGACGGATAAATTGTTCCAATGCGTCTTCGAAAGTAACCGCTGTATCTGCGTAGGCGATTTTTACGACTACATTGCCGCAGCGAAAGCAATAGGGATTTCCAATCTGATCCAGGTAATCAGCCAGACGTTCGGGTAAGGGAAGACGGGTATTAACTGTAACATCAGCGATATCTGTCAGCTTGTCGGGATCTACCGTTTGGGGATCCACGCTTTTCATTTCAGCCAATATCATGACAATAAACTCCTTTCCCAAAATCAAAAGATTGCATCATAGGGCAGTCCCATTACTTCTTCAAAAATAGTGCGGAGTCTGCCAAGAATCACATTTTTCTTATAGCGGATGGTTCCTTCCGAAACTCCTTCCATACGGGCGATTTTTCTCATGGAAATCCGTTCAAAAAATATGTAGTAAATCAGTTTGTAATCTTCAGCGGAAAGCCATCTCAGTGCTTCCATCAGATATTCACGGTTTTGTTCTGAGAACAGCATGGAATCCGGTTCTGTTCTGGAGTCACTGATGGATTCGTGACGGAAAAGATGTCCCTTTTCATCCGGCTGTTCATGGTAGGAATGTTCAGACTCTACTTCACCGAGATAACATAATTTACGATAGGATCTGCGAATGACTAAGAGGTATTTGGGTTCAATTGTACCGTCATTAAATCCGTTCAGAATTTCTTTACTGATTTCGCCTTTTTCGTAGAGGTAGTAGGCCGTATCAGAAAGAAAGGCCCGTTTTAGTTCGGGGAGAATTTCCGAAGTCAGAAGCTGCGTACGAATCACTTTTAGCGTATCGTCAGAAAGCAGTTTCTTCTGGTAAAGTTTTTCAGCCTTTCCGATGAGTTTCTGCTGAACGAGTTTAAACAGAATTTCGGAAGGGACAGAACCACTGGCAATCAGATCGGTAAGGGAAACAGGAAGGATTCCCGTCCTAATCTGATCCAGTGCCCGTTTCATCAAACGTCTTTGACGGCAGAAATCAAAACAGGCATCATCGCCCTGCAAAGAAGAGATTTGTTCTTTGAGTTCTGCAGGAACGATTCCCTGATTCAGCAGAGATTCTGTTTGGGATGTAATGCTATAAGGAACGTTGTCTACCCATACAATGGGGGTGTCAGATTGGTGTGTGTCTGTCATGTTTGTCCTCCTTCCGCAAAAACAAACAGGCACAACCCATTCCACCCATTCGGTTTCATGGAGTGTGCTCAATTGCTTTTGCTGTTTTATGCGCATAATCAAGTGAGTGTGGAAGGGAGAGTCTTCATCCCTTCTACCTGCAACCGTTTTGCGAGGAGGACTGCGTAAAAGAAATGCAGAAAAAATCAGAAAAGATAAAAAAAGAAAGAGCTTCCAGTAGCTGTGGCACTTCCGAAAGTTCTTTTCCAGACGAAAAAATATTAATAATTTGCGGCATAAGGTGTGAGAACGGTAAGAAAATAAGGAGCCATACGAGAGCGGGAAGCTAAGAGCAAGATTCGGCTTGTAATACATCTGTGTAATACGCAGAATGTAATACGCGAAAAACAGAGTTGTTTTTCGCCGCCGTCTCTTGCTGGGGATTCCGATTCCCCAGTCCCTCGGTGCAGTGCCGCAGGCACTGGTGCTGAATGATTGTTTTGTTCATATAAAGATACCGAGATCATCCATTCAGCACAGGATTTTCAGACAGAACGCAGAGCAGTTCCATGTCTGAAAATGTCACTGCCTTTTATGGCTCTGCATAAAAATCAGTGACAGAAAGGAGTCTTTTTCCATGAAGAAAAAAGCCATTTATCATCCCGAATACCGCACGCATGTTATAACGGTCCGCATGAACGAGGACGAGTGGCAGATGTTTCAGCAGAGGCTGCAGGATTCGGGGATGATGCAGTCTGATTTTGTCAGACAGGCTATCGCCACGGCAAAAGTGGATGTTCATATTCATCCGGTTTATGACAGTGAGGTTCTTGATCAGATTGCCGCTGAACTGGGGAAGATCGGCAGCAATATGAATCAGATTGCCAGGCATTTAAACCAGGGCAATCCCATGACAGCGCGGCTGTCAAAAAATCTGAACCATTGTTTTGCAGATTTAACGATGTTAAAAACAAAAATTGAGGAGATGGCGGGTGAGATGTGATGGCGGTTTTAAAGCATATTGCCAGTAAAAATGCTGACTATACTGCAGCGGAACAGTATCTGATTTTTCAACATGATGAGAGTAACGGAAAACTTCTAATGGATGAGAGCGGATATACCATGCTGAGGGAAAAATATATTCTGCAGGGGATTAACTGTGATGCTTCCGTTTTTGCAGCGGAATGTCGGAAAGCCAATCGAAAATATAAAAAGAATAAGAGTGAAAAAGAGATCAAGACGCATCATTACATCATTAGTTTTGATCCTGAAGATAAAGTCGAACCTGGCCTTACGATTGAAAAGGCACAAGAGATGGGAATGGCGTTTGCAGCGGAACATTTTCCAGGGCATCAGATGTTGGTTTGCGCCCATGAAGACGGACATAATGGAACAGGTAATATTCATGTTCATATCGTATTGAACAGCCTTCGGATTCAGGATGTTGAGCCGCTTCCGTATCGACAACGTCGCTGTGATTGCCGTGCAGGATTCAAGCATAATTGCACCAAAGATTTCATGCGATATTTAAGAAATGATTTGATGGAGTTCTGCCGGAAACAGGGGCTTCATCAGGTGGATTTGAACCGTTCTAATAGGAGAGTGACCAATGAAGAATACCGTGCCGGTCAACGGGGACAGGAGACACTGGATCGGGAGAATGAGGTTCTGATTCAGAAGGGACAGAAGCCTAAACGGACAAAATTTGAAACAGAGAAAGAAAAAGTCCGGCAGGCAATTCAGAAGGCAGTTGCTGTCAGTCATTCGTCGGAAGAGTTTCAGAAAATACTTCAGGAACAATATGGCATTCAGGTGAAGGAAAGCCGGGGAAGATGGAGCTATCTTCCACAGGGAAGGTCAAAACCGATTACCGGAAGAAAGCTGGGAGATGATTTTGAAAAAGAAGCAATCCTTGAAGCCATCCAACGAGAAAGGATGGTACTGAAAACAGAGGGTTCTCTTCTGGGTGCGCAAAAAGAAAACATGCTAACTTTTGTCCATAGTGGACAAAAGTTAGAAACAGAAACAAAAGCCGATTCAACAATTGAAAATCAGATAGAGAAAAGTGATTTGAGAGAAGTCCTGAATCTTGGACAGGTGATTAATCTGGAAGAAAATGAGAAGGCAAAGAACAGTGAAGCCTATGCCCGTTGGATTAAGATCCATAACCTGAAGATTCAGGCAAAGACTTTCAGTTTTATGTCAGATCATGGATTGTTGAATGGGACTGAATTGGATGAGGAATATGATCTTTTGACAAAGCGGTTTCGCCAGTGCCGTACTCAAATAAAATCAACGGAAGCAGAATTAAAGGAAGTAAACCGATGCCTCCGCCTGCTGGGACAGTATTTCAAGGGAAAAAGCGTATATCGGGAATACTGCCGATGTGGTAAGCAGCCAGTTTTTCTGAAGGAGCATCAAGCAGAACTGGAATTGTATGAGACTGCTTCCAGAGAACTTCGTACAATTTTTGATGATAAAAAACTGCCTGGGGTGCGGGAACTGAAAGAACAAAAAGCAATCCTGCAGAGTCAAAAGAATGACCAATATAAAGTATACAAAGAAGTCAGGGAACAATGGATGGATCTTGGAAAAGTAATTCAAAACCGGGACAGCTTTCTGAAAAAAACACCAGCGCAGCTTAGCGAAGAAAAGAAAACGACTGATCTGGGATAAGTCCCTTCGGAAAAAGAAGAAATTAAAAAATAAAGATGCTTTTAGAAAGGAAAATTATTGTATTATGGGATAAGAAAAATAAAAATGCATGTATAATGTCATCATTATGTTTAATAATCAAGTAGTTTTCGATTTTGTGTGTCAGAAATGTATAAGTTAAGGTGATTGTTCACGAATAGATATACATGGAAGCTCGTAAATAGGGTTGAATGTAAATGTAAATTCCACTTGTAAATTTAAATTCCACACCGAAGACTAAATTCCGTTTTATTAGGGTTTGACATATGTTGTCAGACCCTTTATTCTTGAATTTAGTTAT
>JBJELP010000314.1:0-5221 GCA_051879215.1 Lachnospiraceae bacterium | reverse complement strand
CATAATATCTTCCATATCCATCTGAACATCCTGCATCTGTTCATAGAACATGTTCAGGTTCAGTGTAGGGGAAGCCACCTGGTTCTCCGTTCTTACAGTCATCCCCAGATAGTTTTCATTCAGCTTTTCATGGGGATAAACATCAACACTGGCATTGTTATATTCAGCCGGAAGATAGTCTTTGATTGTTTCTTTTACAGTTTCTACAAATTTTTCAAATTCCATATTTTTCGTCCTTTCCTGATTTCATTCTCTTTTCGTTTTCTATTTTTTCTTGCGTTTTCCTGATGATTTCCCGTTCGGAAATTCAAGAGAAAAATTCACGCGGTCTCCACTTACATCCATGATCAGATCTGCTTCGAAATACATATTTTTCTTGGCAGAATACAGATCCTTTATGCGGACCTTCCCGCTTTTTAAAAGCTCGGCAGCCATACGTTTATCAATGGTTTTCTGCATCCGCTCCAGATACTTTGTTTCCTTCCAGAGTGCAAAATGACAGTCTCTGTTACTGCAGTAGAAGTTCTTCTTCCCTTCATACACCAGACTTCCGCATACCGGACAGGTTCCAATGCTTTCCCTTGTCTGGAATCTTCTGGTTTCTTCCTCCGGAATCATGTCACATCCATTCAGCATCATAGTGATCATATTCTTAATTCCGGTCATAAATCTGTCCGGGGTGATCTTGCCTTTTTCCATTTCAAGAAGCTGATTTTCCCATTCCGCAGTCATGCTGGCTGATTTGAGAAAGTCGGGCAGGATCTCAATCAGTACCTTTCCATCTTCTGTAGGAATGATCTGTTTTCCCTTACGGACGGCATACTGGGAATGTACCAGTTTTTCAATGATTCCTGCTCTGGTTGCCGGAGTACCCAGTCCCTTTTTCTCCGTATCCTCATCGAACTCCTTATTCCCGGCTGTCTCCATAGCTGCAAGCAGAGTATCTTCACTGTACTGTTTCGGTGGGGAAGTGAAATGCTCCGATTTATCAGCTGCCACATTGTAAAAGATCTGTCCGGGAGCCAGATTAGAAAACCGGTCTGTTTCCACATTTTCGGGATTTTCCATTGCCAGCCCTTCTCTGTTTTTGAAACACTCTTCATAAAGCTTCCATCCCATCTGCTTTACCGCTTTCTTTTTTGCGGAAAACAGCTCGTTCTGACACTTCACGGTAATATCGGTTTCTGTGAAAATATGATCTTTTTCAGTGGCTTCCACCATACGGACACAGATGAGGAACAATACTTTCTGTTCCCAATCCTTTAACTGTGACAGATCACAATCTGTTAATTCCACAGTGGGAATAATTGCATGATGATCAGATACCTTCCGGTTATTCAGGACAAGCCTGATATTCGGCTTTTCCGGCTGATCAAAGGGACCTGTCAGCTGATACTTTTCATGAATCTTCCGAATCACATTTCCTGCAGTTGCCTCCATATCCTCCGTCAGATACTGGCTGTCTGTTCTCGGATAGGTGATCAGTTTCTGCTCATACAGAGACTGTGCCGCATTTAACGTCTGCTGGGCAGTCATGCCATAATGCCGATTCGCTTCCCTCTGCAAAGTAGTCAGGTCATAAAGCTTTGGTGGTTTTACGTTCTTATCTGTTGAACGGATTTCTTCCACAACCGCATCACTTCCCTGGCAAAGAGCTCTCAGTTTTTCTGCTTCCTTTTCATCAAAGATTTTCTGCCTTTCTACCTGCAGGCCATCCAGATCCAGCTCCACATTGAAATACTTTTCCTTTTGGAATGAGGAAACAGCCCTGTCCCTGTCTACCAGCATGGCAAGCGTCGGTGTCTGGACACGCCCCACAGTCAGCTTCTTATAATATTTACTGGTGTAAGCTCTGGTTGCGTTCATTCCTACCAGCCAGTCTGCCTGGGCTCTGCATACCGCAGCATCGGCAAGGTTTTCATATGCAGACGCATCTTTCATTTGAGAAAATCCCTCGCGGATGGCTTCATTTTCCATGGAACTGATCCACAGTCTTTTTACCGGTTTTCTGCTCTGAGAAAGATCATAGACTCTCTTGAAGATCAGTTCTCCTTCCCGTCCTGCATCACAGGCATTTACTACATAGTTGATATCCGGACGATTCAGCAGCTTCTTCAACACATAGAACTGATCCTTCTTGTCCTTTGACACTGCCAGTTTCCACTCCTGCGGAATAATGGGCAGATCCTCATAGTTCCATCTGCTGAATTTCTCGTCATAAGCATCCGGAGCCACATATTCAGCAAGATGTCCGAGACACCAGCTGACGATACAATCCTTTCCTTCCAGATATCCGTCTTCACGTTTCTGTGCGCCGATCACATCCGCAATGGATCTGGCTACGCTTGGTTTTTCTGTAATCACTAAATACATATTCTTACAACTCCTTTCACTTATATGGGAGCTGCGTTGCTCTTATACAACATCAGCTCCCATATTTTTGGATTTATTCCTGTGATTCGTCTTTTTCTGCCGGATTATCGGACTCCTCATCCTCATTGATGGTCTCCAGCCCGTCATCCATTTCCAGACCTTCATTTTCAGAATCATCTTCTTCCTGCTTCGGTTTGTAGATCTTGAAGTAGTAATAGCCTGCAATACCCGCTACAGCCAGAAGAAGGATCACAAACAGACCAGAATTTGTTGCAGCTTTATCCTGTTTATCTTCCTTCGTTTCTTCTTCAACAGCCACGCTGCTTTCCGTATCATCTGTATGCTCGTCCTCCAGGACTACAGAAGGGGCAGTCTCTAAAGTCTGCTGCTGATCCTCATCCAGAAATTCTTTCAGATCATTTTCATCAATCTGAGACAGCATGTACACGTTGTTCGTGGTAGCTGCCCGGTCGATTACGATATAAAAGGTATTGTTATTCTTTGTTTTAATCGTCAGAAATTCCTTACTGGAATCATCGGTAATGTCATCCCTTACCTCTCCGTTACCCGGAACAGAGAACGGATCGCCATTTTCCTCGGTATGAGTATCCTCAACCACCGGTTCCTCCGTTTCTGTTGTTGATTCCTCCTGAGCAGCTTCTGTACCCTGATCCACATAGGCAAACGCAGTAGCCTGACTTCCAAAAAGCATCATTGCTGCTGTCAAAAGCATCACCAGTTTTTTATTCAGTTTCTTCCATTTCACCATATTCATTTTCCTCACTTTCTCTTTTTTCTTCCTGAACAACGAAGGAGCCAGATTCTTCTGACTCCCCGCTCGCTACAAATGATATCGTTCCATCCTGGATTCCGTTTAACAGGTCAAATAATTCCTGCCCTTTTAATTTCATTCCGCGGATGCTTTTGATCATTTCATTATTTTCTTCCTCTTTCAGAGCTGACCGGACACCTTTCAGGTACATTTCCAGATCAGCAATCTTTTTTTCGGTCTTTTCAATCTCATCCAGATACTTTTTGATCTTCCGATTCAAATTTTCACCTTCCTTCTTTTTTATTTTTAAGGCAGTCTTCCAAAGCACATAAAATGCTGCTGCCAGTAGGATGTATTGATATTCGCATACTGGATCGGATCCCCGCAGTGGATCATCATTCCATTGCCAACATAAATTCCCACATGGCTGGCACCGCTGGTATTATAGGTTCCCTGGAAAAAGATCAGATCTCCCGGCTTTGCCTGTGACGGTGGAACATAAGTACAAAGGCCACGAAGCCCATCTGCGGTCCGACGTCCATAATTCCAGCCATTTCCACAATGATTGACTACCCAGGATACAAATCCGGAACAGTCAAAACTGGTGCTCGGCGAAGATCCGCCCCATACATAGGGATATCCCAGATATTTTTCTGCTTCCCGGATCATTCTTGCAAACCGTTCATCCGACAATGCTTCCGGAGGAATCTCATAACTCATGCCGCCTCCGGCTCCGGTAATCCGGTTCACATCCCACAGATAATCCCGGTTGCCCAGTGTGGTATTCAATGCATCATACAGAATTTCCTGTTCTTCTGTCAGATTTGCCCTTGCCACTGCATCAAAATTCGTATTCGTGAGAGTGACATAGAGGACTCTCTGTGTTGTCGTGGTAGTAACCTCCACCTCCCGGTTGCCATTATCATCTGCCAGAAATGCCTCCCAGGTCTGATGTCCATGTGCACTGGCCGCAGAATGGCTGTCATAATACACATCAAAGGCAACTCCATATCTGGCAAAATTTCCAGTATCCTCTACCGTATATTCCACACCGTTCATGATCACTTTTGTCCCCATGGGTACGATTGGATTGTTTGCATCAACAGCTATCGTATGGTTTGCAGTCGGATAGGCACCGCTGGCTGTCGGCCCGCCGGACCACCTTCCACAGCAGATAGAACAGTTACAATATCCGCTGGTGACTACATTTCCCAGTGATTCTCCCACACGGACAGTTCTCGTTTCTGTGACTGTTTCCGTTCTTCCGTGGGTAGACAGATGGTATTGTGCCTGGAAAAGATCCTGCAGCTCATCCCTTACATCCGCATAGGTGTATCCGCCATACTTTGCGGTCAGATAAGAGGTCAAATGATACGGATTATGACCGATCTCACTGACGTTGTACTGATAAGAATCATAGTCCGGATAGGTGGATTCCATATTGTTGATCTGACGGTTCAATGCTTCCTCCATAGCGGCATAAGCATTTTCTGCAGCATAGATATCTGCATCGGTGCTGGAATAGGTTGTCATGCCAATCAGGGAACCTCCGCCTTGAATCGAAGCACTGCAGCTTCCCAGAGATACTGCAATCAACATAAAAATGAGCGAAAAAATACCGATACCAAGGAACACGGTTCGGTTACGCCTTACGATTTCTTTTAAAGCAATCTTGGCTTTTACCGTCATGTTCTCGACACCGGCAATCGTTGTTGCTCCCCCGAGACTTCCTGCTGTTTTTCCAGCTCTGGCAGCCCGGTAGGCATCTTTATATTTTTTTCTCTGGAAGAAGCGGTTGAGCATACGTTTCTTTTCTGCATTATGCACTGCATCCCCGGCAGTTCGGTCTGCCGCTTCCTTCGCAGCGTCAAATTTCAATTTGGAAGCTTCTGGAGCATCCAGATTCAGCCCTTTTCTGTGTGCTTTCACATCGCTTCTCTGGCTTCTTAACTGTGCCCTGCGAAGACTGTGGGCTGCTTCATCAGCAGCTGCAATCGCTGCACCGGAACCATCTACAGCAGCATTATCATCTCCATTCTCTGCCATTTGATTTCTGGCATATAGTGCCGCACCGGC
>JBJELP010000313.1:0-22947 GCA_051879215.1 Lachnospiraceae bacterium | reverse complement strand
TCCGGTGAATTAAAGAGAAGTAAAGCTTATAAGAGCCATATCCTGACCAAGAAATCAGCTAAGAGAAAAAGAAATCTTAGAAAAGCAACCGTTACTGATTCAACAAATGCAAAGGTAATGAAGAAGATCTTACCTTACCTGTAATTTGGTAAGCACTGATTAATAAAACAGGAGGAATATCGAAATGGCTAGAATTAAAGGCGGAATGAACGCTAAGCAGAAACATAATAAAGTATTAAAACTTGCAAAGGGTTACAGAGGAGCTCGCTCCAAACAGTATAGAATCGCTAAGCAGTCTGTTATGAGAGCACTGGCTTCTTCATACGCAGGCAGAAAGCAGAAGAAGAGACAGTTCAGACAGTTATGGATTGCCCGTATCAACGCAGCAGCTCGTCTGAACGGTTTAAGCTACAGCAAATTCATGTATGGTCTGAAGCAGGCTGATATCACATTAAACAGAAAGATCCTGGCTGAACTGGCTGTTAATGATCCTGCTGCATTTGCAAAGCTTGCTGAAACAGCAAAGAGCAAATTAGCTTAATTTCAGGCGACTTCAGCAGATATTCTTTCAGCTTTTGCTGAAGCGTCCGGCTTGCCTGCAGGCAGTCGGATGGAATTGAAACTGATATAACAATCCGGCAGAGTATATCTGCCGGGTTTTCCTTGCAGAATCCTGTAAGTTTCCAGTATGTTTTCTGCTGTGCCTGAAATGAGGATAAATTATTGTAATTGTATATATAGTTTCAATAATTTGAATTTTTCTGAAACAAAGATAAAAAAAGTGCTTGACACTTTGAAAGCAATCTGCTATAATGCATATTGTTCGAGCGAAACGAACAAGTATTTCGGAGCGTGGCTCAGTTTGGTAGAGCGTCCGGTTAGGGACCGGGAGGTCGCAGGTTCGAATCCTGTCGCCCCGATTAGACAGAAGCGAAAGCCGATGTCAGGATGTGCCAGTAGCTCAGCTGGATAGAGCAACGGCCTTCTAAGCCGTGGGTCAGGGGTTCGAATCCCTTCTGGCACGTAAAAGCAGTCATAGAAATATGGCTGCTTTTTTTATACGCTGGATAGGAATTCAAAAAACCATTCATTTGAAAGCGATATATGCCTATTATTTGCTCTGATCCCTCAGGAGGTGTAAAAATGCAGGATCTGCACTTCTGCACGTTTTGTAGCATGCCTCTGAGAAATAATACAAAAAAACAGCTTTTTACGACTCATTTTACTGTAAGATTGACAATGGCTCAATCCGTGAGTATAATAAATCTGTGCAAAATACGGGGAAGCAGGTGAGAATCCTGCACAGTGCCGCTGCTGTATGAGAAGAATTGTTAGCGATAACCACTGGGGAACCGGGAAGGTGCTTTTCAATGTTGAGGCTCAAGTCAGAATACCCGTTCATGACATGATCTACGAGTCATAGCATCATTGTCTTCTTTCATGGATAAATCGATTATTGTCAATTATGTAATATGGTCCGATGCGTCAGATTGATGCATTGTGCTGATTTGTGCAGCGGTTGTACAATGAAATATGAAAGAACATCGGGATGACCGAAGGAGATAAGGATGCTGGAGGGCATCCTTTTATTATGCAATTGAAAATCTGCCTGTATCATTATGAAATGCAGAGTGTTCACAGGGTACGATATATCGGGAGGGTTACATGGAACATAAAACAGGGATTGAAGACCATTATGTAATTAAGAACAATAAAAAACTGCGTATGGGCTATACGACCGGTTCCTGTGCAGCCGGTGCTTCCAAAGCGGCGGCTTATATGCTGCTGACCGGACAGGAAATCCATTCTGTTTCCCTGGTCACGCCCAAGGGCATCGAGCTGCGGCTGAAACTGCATGATGTGTGCATACAGGAAAATCAGGTTTCCTGTGCGGTCAGAAAAGACGGCGGCGATGATCCGGATGCGACCAACGGAATTCTGATTTATGCCACTGTGTCAAGGAACGAGCAGAACGATATCGTAATTGATGGAGGAAAAGGAGTTGGCAGAGTGACCAAACCGGGTCTGGAACAGCCCGTTGGCAGTGCGGCCATCAATCGTGTCCCCCGGATGATGATCCGCCGGGGGGTGGAGGAAATCTGTGAAAAGACAGGCTATCAGGGCGGTATTTCGGTGGTGATTTCCATTCCCGAAGGGGAAAAGATTGCAGGAAAGACATTTAATCCTCGTCTTGGTATCGTAGGCGGCATTTCCGTACTGGGAACCAGCGGAATTGTGGAGCCCATGAGTGAAGCGGCGCTGATCCGGAGTATACAGGTGGAAATGAATATGCTGACTGCGGCCGGTGCCCAGTATCTGCTGATTACACCCGGAAACTATGGTCAGGCCTTTGTCAGAGAACACATGGCACTGGATCTGGACAGGGCGATGAAGTGCAGTAATTTTGTGGGTGAGACCATTGATATGGCAGTGGCAGACGGGGTGAAAGGGATTCTGTTTGTGGCCCATATCGGCAAATTTGTCAAAGTGGCAGGCGGTATTATGAATACCCATTCCAGATATGCGGACAGCCGTGCAGAACTGATGGCATCCTTTGCCATTCGTGCCGGTGCGACACTGGAACAGGCCAAAGCCATTCTGGATACATTGACTACGGAAGAGGCAGTGACATTAATGGAACAGTATGGAATCAAAGAAGCTGCCATGAAATTGATTGTGGACCGGATTATCTATTATCTGGATCACCGGGCATATGGAAAACTGGAGCTGGGACTGGTTCTGTTTTCCAATGAACACGGTCTGCTGGGAAAAACAGACAATGTGGATGATATGATAAAAAAGCTGTATGTCACAGAGTGAAACATGGGTAACTCAATAAAGAAAAAAGTAAACGATAAAAAAACGAACGATTGAAACTGGTTCATAAAGGAAAAAGGAAAATTGAAGTCCGCTGGCGGACTATTTTATAAATACGCATAAAGGAGACAAAATATGATAAAATTTGTAGGTGCTGGTTCCGGTGCTCCGGACCTGATCACAGTAAGAGGTATGAAACTGCTGCAGGAGGCTGATGTGATTATTTATGCAGGTTCTCTGGTAAATCCTCAGCTTCTGGAGTATAAAAAAGAAAGCTGCAAAGTATATAACAGTGCATATATGACTTTGGAAGAAGTTCTGGAAGTGATGTATCAGGCAGAAGAAGAAGGTCTGATGACAGTCCGTCTTCATACCGGTGATCCCTGTTTATACGGTGCAATCCGTGAACAGATGGACGAGCTGGATAAGAGAGGAATTGAATACGATTCCACTCCCGGTGTCAGCTCCTTCTGCGGTGCAGCGTCTGCACTGAATCTGGAATATACCCTTCCGGATGTTTCACAGAGTGTTATTATTACCCGTATGGCAGGAAGAACTCCGGTACCGGAAAAAGAAGAAATCGCTTCCTTTGCTGCCCATCAGGCAACCATGGTTGTATTCCTCAGCACCAGTATGCTGGATAAACTGTCCGAGCGTCTGATTGCCGGCGGATATACGGCAGATACCCCGGCAGCCATCGTTTACAAGGCCACATGGGAAGATGAAAAGACTGTGATCTGTACCGTTGGAACACTGGCACAGTCGGCAAGAGAAAACAATATCACCAAAACAGCATTGATGATCATAGGTGATGTTGTATCCCACAGCCACTACAATCGTTCTGAACTGTATAATCCTGCATTTACCACTGAGTTCAGAAAAGCAAGTAAATAGTGATGAAGATTGCATGTATCAGTTTTACTGCACATGGAAGTCAGATCAATAAAAAACTGGAACAGTGGTTTACAGACCGTGGTGATGTATGCGATTGCAGAGCACTGGCCAGATATGCGCAGGCTGTCGGTTTAAAACCGCTGGAGAATTCTTTCCGGGACTGGTGCAGGGAACATTTTGCAGAAGCGGATGTGATGATTTTTATTGGTGCCACGGGAATTGCAGTCCGTGGAATTGCTCCCTGGGTGAAGGATAAAAAAACAGATCCGGCGGTGCTTGTCATTGATGAACAGGGAAAATTTGTGATTTCGCTGCTTTCCGGTCATATCGGAGGCGCCAATGATATGGCACGGGAGGTATCCAGGCTTCTGGATGCAATTCCGGTTATAACCACAGGGACAGATGTGAACAATACCTTTGCAGTGGATGCATTTGCTGCAAAAAATCAGCTGCTGATTTCGGATATGACGCTGGCCAAGGAGATTGCCGCCCGATTGATTGACAAACAGCTGGTGGGATTTGCATCGGATCTGCGGGTGGCGGATATGGTCAGCAATGCACTGACCGTATATTCTTCCGCCCCGGAAATCGGAGTCTGCATTACGGTTCAGCCCGGCAGACGGCAGGCGTTCTGGAAGAAAACCTTGTTTTTAACACCGAAAAATGTGCATCTGGGCATCGGATGCAGACGTGGTACTCCCTTTGAAGTGATCGAAGAAAAGGTGCAGCAGGTGATGGCAGAATGCGGTCTGGACTGGAATGCGGTGGCTGCTGCGGCAAGTATTGATCTGAAAAAGGATGAAGAAGGGCTGAAGGAATTCTGCAGAGTGCATGAAATTCCATTTACGGTGTATTCTGCAGAAGAATTAAATCAGACAGAGGGCAGTTTTACACCCTCAAAATTTGTTGGAACCGTAACCGGTGTGGACAATGTCTGTGAGCGGGCTGCCGCTCTGGATTGTATCCGGAACCGGATTTATGCCAGAGGGAAAAACCTGGAAGGCAGTTATCATATGATTCAGAAAAAGACGGCAGGTGACGGGGTGACTGTTGCTGTGGCCATGGAAGATTGGAGTGTTCGATTTGAGTAAGATTTATGTAGTGGGCATTGGACCCGGTGAATATGAACAGATGACAATTAAGGCAGCCAATGTATTAAAGAGCTGTGATACGATTATCGGTTATACCGTATATGTAAAACTGGTGGAAGATTATTTTCCGGGGAAGGAATTCCTGACCACCCCCATGAAGAAGGAAGTGGATCGCTGTATTCTTGCATTTGAAGAAGCTAAGAAAGGCAAAACCGTTGCCATGATCTGCAGCGGTGATGCAGGTGTCTATGGTATGAGTGGTCTGATGTATGAAATCGGAGTGCGTTATCCCGACATTGAAATTGAAGTGGTATGCGGCGTTACCGCAGCCATCGGCGGTGCAGGTGTTCTGGGTGCCCCTCTGATTCATGATTTCTGCCTGATCAGCTTAAGTGATCTACTGACTCCCTGGAAAAAGATTGAAAAGCGTCTCTTAAATGCAGCGGAAGCAGATATGGGAATTGTGCTTTACAATCCTTCCAGCAAGAAGCGTCACGATTATCTGCAGAAGGCATGTGATCTGATGATGCAGTTCAAATCCCCCGATACTGTATGCGGTACCGTATTAAATATCGGCCGTGAAGGGGAAACCGGTACCGTTATGACCTTAAAGGAACTGCGCGATACCCAGGTGGATATGTTTACAACTGTATTTATCGGAAATTCTCAGACAAAAAATATCAATGGCAAAATGGTAACACCCAGAGGATATAAGAATGTATAAAGTGCTGATTTTTGCAGGAACCATTGAGGGACGTTCGATTGCGGAATATCTGTCTGCAGCCGGCATTCCGGTTCATGCATGTGTTGCAACGGAATATGGGGCTTCTCTGATGGAAAAATTCGAAAATCTGCAGATCAGCAGCAAACGGCTTGATGTGGAAGAAATGGCGGAAATGATACAGGCAGATGGCTGTGAGGTGGTCATTGATGCCACCCATCCCTATGCGGCAGTGGTTTCTGCCAACATCAGAAAAGCCTGTGAAATGGCAGGTAAAGAACCCATCCGGCTGCTGCGTTCTTCCGAAGCAGAACAGCTGGAGGATGGACCGGTTCCGGATGTGATCACGGTGCGTTCCGTAAAGGAAGCCGCTGAGTTTCTGAAAACCACAGAAGGAGATGTGCTGATTACCACCGGCAGCAAGGAGCTGGATGCCTATACGGTGATTCCCGGTTTCGCCGAGCGGCTGCATCCCCGTTTCCTTCCCGCACCCGGTGCGGTAGAAGCATGTCTGGAACTGGGATATCTGCAGAAAAATCTGATCTGCATGCAGGGACCGTTTTCAAAAGAAATGAATGCTGCCATGCTGAAACAGACCGGCTCTGTCTGGCTGGTGACAAAAGAATCCGGAAAAGCCGGCGGTTTTATGGATAAGGTGGAAGCAGCAGCCATGGCAGGTGCAAAACTGATCGTCATCGGTCGCCCCTGTGTGGAAAAGGGATATTCCGAGGAAGAAGTGCGGAAGATGCTGGCAGAAAAATTTGCAATCACAGAGAGCAGGGAAGTACCCGCCAAAATGGAAACCCCCTGTGAAACAACCGCCGGAAAACGTCAGGTTACTCTGATTGGTATCGGAATGGGCAGCCGGGAGAATATGACCATCGAAGCCTGGAAGGACTGCGAAGAAGCGGATGTGATTCTGGGAGCAACCCGGATGCTGCAGTGCTGCAGTGATCTGAACAAACCCACTTTTGCAGCATATAAAGATGCAGAACTGAAGGGTTTTCTGGATGCGCACCCGGAATATCAGAAGGCAGTGATTCTCCTGTCAGGGGATATCGGCTTTTACAGCGGTGCAAAGAAACTGATTGCATGTCTGGAACCGGAATACGAAGTACGGACCAGAAGCGGTATTTCTTCTGTGGTTTACTTCTGCGGAAAGCTGAAGACTTCCTGGGAAGATGTGAAACTGATGAGCCTTCATGGCAAAAACGGCAATCTGATTGCAGCGGCAGCCAATCACAAAAAAGTATTTTCCCTGATCGGCGGAAAGGATGCCGTGGGAAACATCTGCAGTCAGCTGGTGGATTATCAGCTGGGCCATGTGCGGGTTTCCGTTGGTACCAGACTGTCCTATCCGGATGAGGAAATCATCACCGGAACAGCGGAAGAACTGGCAGGAAAACCCATTGGCGGCCTTTGTGTGATTCTGGTGGAAAATCCGGAAGCCGGAAAGAAGCCGGTGACCCACGGAATCGAAGATGAAGAATTTATCCGTGCTAAGGTTCCCATGACCAAAAGCGAGGTGCGGAGCATTTCTCTGTCCAAACTTCGTCTAACGAAGGATTCTGTGCTGTACGATATCGGTGCAGGCACCGGATCCATTTCCATCGAGGCGGCACTGCAGGCACCGGAAGGCTTTGTATATGCCATTGAGAAAAAGGAAGAAGCCTGTGCACTGATTGAAGAAAATAAACGGAAATTCCATACAGCCAATATCGAAGTGATTTCCGGACTGGCTCCGGAAGCACTGGAAGATCTGCCGGTTCCCACCCATGCCTTTATCGGAGGGTCCTCCGGCAATATGAAAGAAATTATTGAACTGCTGCTGAAAAAGAACCCCCATGTGCGTCTGGTAATCAATACCATTGCACTGGAATCGGTGGCAGAGACCCTGGATTGTATGAAAACATTGCCGGTGAAGGATGTGGATATCATTCATGTCAGCAGCGCCCGTTCCCGTGAACTGGGCAGATATCATATGATGACCGGCATGAATCCCATTTATATTGTATCCTGTACCGGGGATGCATAACAGGAGGCGTAACATGGGTTATCCCAGATTATTGATCGGTGCCGCAGCCAGCGGCAGCGGAAAGACCATGATTACCTGCGGTATTCTGCAGGCTCTGGTCAACAGAGGGCTGAAAACAGCTTCTTTTAAATGCGGACCGGATTACATTGATCCCATGTTCCATGCGAAAGTCATCGGAACCCGCTCCAAAAATCTGGACACTTTCTTTGCCGGAGAAAACCTGACCCGGTATCTCTTTGCAAAGGAAGCACAGGGAATGGACATCTCTGTGATGGAAGGGGTCATGGGATATTATGACGGAGTCGGCGGAACTACTTTTCAGGCAGGGGCTTATGATCTGGCAAGGGTGACGGACACTCCGGCTGTTCTGATTGTCAATACCAAAGGGATGAGCATGTCTGTGGCAGCCATCGTCAAAGGATTCGCAGAATTTGTGCCGGATTCCAAAATCAGAGGGGTGATTCTGAATCAGATGTCCCCCATGCTGTATCCACGGATCAAAGAACAGGTGGAGACACTGACCGGTGTGAAATGCTATGGCTACGTACCGGTTATCCGGGATTTTGTTATTGAAAGCAGACATCTGGGCCTGGTTCTTCCCCATGAGGTGGAGGAACTGGAACGAAAGCTGAATGGACTGGCTGCGGTGCTGGAGGATTCTCTGGATCTGGATGGCCTGATTGCACTGGCAGAGAGTGCACCGGATCCGGTATTTACAGCACCCGAACTGCCCGCTCTCATTTATGAGACAAAACCCAGAATCGGTGTGGCCATGGATGAAGCCTTTTGCTTCTATTATAAAGACAATCTGGAGCTCTTGCAGGAACTGGGAGCAGAACTGGTGGAATTTTCTCCCCTTCATGACGCACATCTTCCGGAGCAGATTAATGGACTGCTGTTCGGCGGCGGTTATCCGGAACTATTTGGCAGAGAATTAAGTGCCAATTGTACCATGCGAAGGGAAGTAAAGGAAGCAATTGAGCAGGGGATGCCCTGTCTGGCAGAATGCGGCGGGTTTATGTATCTTCATAAAAAAATGGAAGATATGGAACAGACCATGCATGAGATGGTCGGTGTGATCGATGGAGAAGTACATCGGACTCCCAGACTGACACGATTCGGTTATATTTCTGTTACGGCCAATGAAGATTGCATGTGCGGATCGAAGGGAACCGCTTTTCAGGCCCATGAATTCCACTATTTTGAAAGCAGTGCATGCGGAGATGGATTCCATGCCGCCAAACCGACAGGCAAAAGGGGCTGGGACTGTATTCAGAACAGAGAAAACCTGATGGCAGGTTTTCCTCATTTATATTATTACTCCAACCCGGAGGCAATTGCTGTATTTCTGAAAAAGTGCAGCGACTATAACGGGATTTCACGAAAAGAGGTGTCAGAAAAATGACATGGAAAGAAACCATTGAGGCCATCGGTCCGCTGAACCAGGAAGCGATGGACCGTTGTACAGAACGCTGGAACAGTATTGCGAAGCCACTGTATGCTTTCGGCGAATTTGAACCGATGACAATCCGGATG
Organism: Lachnospiraceae bacterium; assembly: GCA_051879215.1. Lineage (GTDB taxonomy): Bacteria > Bacillota > Clostridia > Lachnospirales > Lachnospiraceae > TWA4. Next base: position 13,853 of record JBJELP010000313.1, on the reverse strand, counting down.
GCCGGTGTGACAGGAAATTCCGATTTTTATATAAAAAAGAAAGCACTGGTTATCATGTGTGCAGACCATGGGGTGCTGGAAGAAGGTGTCAGCCAGTCCAATCAGGAAATCACAAAGGTGATGACGGAAGGTTTTACCCGTATGGAATGCTGTGCCAGTGTCATGGCGGAAATGGCCGGCGTGGACCTGTTTCCGGTGGATATCGGTGTGGCATCGGATCTGATTCCGGAGGTGATCAATCGAAAAATTGCCTATGGAACCAGAAATATGGCAAAAGAACCTGCCATGACGAGAGAGCAGGCAATCCGTTCCCTTGAAGTGGGTATCGAAATGGTGGAGATGCTGAAAGAAAAGGGATATGAGATCCTCTGCGTGGGAGAAATGGGGGTTGGCAATACCACAGCCAGTTCTGCCATGACTTCAGTATTTTTAAATGTTCCTGTTGCTTCCGTGACCGGAAGAGGTTCCGGACTGAAGGCGGAAGGTGTTGTACATAAAACAAAGGTACTGGAACGGATTATGGCTTCTTATACTTTTGACCCGGAGGACCCGTTGGATGTACTCTGCAAGGTCGGCGGATTTGAAATCGGTGGTATGGCAGGACTTTATCTGGGAGCGGCAGCAAATCGGATTCCGGTGGTGGCAGACGGTGTGATTTCCTGTGTGGCCGCACTTCTGGCCTGCAAACTGGCACCGGCGGCAAAGGATTACATTTTTGCCTCCCATTTATCCAAAGAACCCGCAGGAAAGCTGCTGCTGGATGAACTGGGACTGACACCCTGTCTGACCGCAGGTATGCATCTGGGTGAGGGCACCGGTGCTGTGGCACTGATGCCGGTACTGGATATGGCCATGGGTGTTTATCATCGGATGAGTACATTTTCAGAAGTGGAAATCATGACTTATGAGCCCTACGATGAAAATGATATCGGGAAAAAATAGGAGGAATCAGCCATGCTTGCTCTGATTACAGGAGGCAGCGGAAGCGGCAAGTCGGCTTATGCGGAAGCCCTTTGTGTAAAACTGCAGGAAAAGAAGCAGGATATTCCCATGATGTATATTGCCACCATGTATCCTTTTGATGAGGAGGCTTTTCGAAAGATTGACCGGCATAAAGAACTTCGGAAAAATAAAAATTTTGAAGCCATTGAATGTTTCACCGGACTGAAAGAGGTGAAGCTGGAAAAGCCTACCACGGTTCTTCTGGAATGTATGTCCAACCTGACAGCCAACGAAATGTATCAGGAGGACGGTGCAGGAGAAGAAACTGTGGAAGAAATCCGAAAGGGAATCGAGTCCATGTGCCGGCAGGCGGACAATCTGGTGGTGGTTTCCAATGAGATTTTTTCAGATGGAATCGAGTACGATCCGGAAACCGAACGGTACCAGCGGTATCTGGGAACCATAAATCAGGAAATTGCTGAACGGGCAGACCTGGTGGTGGAGGTTGTCTACGGTATTCCGCTGATCCATAAGGGGGAAGAAATAATATGATCAAACAACTGTGGAATGGTTTTAAGATTTCAATGGCCATGTATTCTCATATTCCTGTGCCGGCGGCAGATTGGAACGATGACAATATGAAATACAGCATGTGTTTTTTTCCGGTGGTGGGGATGGTCATTGGTGCAGTCATGTATGGATGGTATCTGCTGACAGGAATTCTGCCCTTTGGAAATACCTTTAATACTGCTGTATATCTGGTGATTCCCGTGCTGATCAGCGGTGGTTTGCACATGGATGGCCTGCTGGATACAGCAGATGCCATGAGTTCCTGGCAGACCATGGAACGAAGACTGGAGATTCTGAAAGACTCCAATTCCGGTGCATTTGCCATCATCACCGGACTGGTCTATTTTATTCTTTTCTTTGGTGTGATGTCAGAAGTCAGCGGAAAAACCATCGGTGTGATCTGCATCAGTTTTGTTCTTTCCAGAAGTCTGAGCGGCTATTCGGTGGTTTCCTTTAAAAAGGCAAGAAAAACCGGACTGGCGGTGGCATTTGCCAATCCGGCCCAGAAAAAAGTGGTTCAGTATACCATGATTGGTTATATTGCAGTCTGTACCGTGGTGCTGCTTCTGCTGAATCCCATTGCGGGAACTGCTGTTCTGGTGGGAGCCTTTGGGGTATTTGGTTACTATCACCATATGGCAATGAAATATTTCGATGGAATCACCGGGGATCTGTGCGGATTTTTCACACAGATATCCGAACTGGCCATGGCATTGCTGGCCGTTGTGGCTGCAGCATTGTTGTAGACTGCACACGGATTTGAATAAGATGAGGAGAGAGTACATTTATGAAACTGATTATCGGCGGGGCCTTTCAGGGAAAGAAAGTATTTGCAGAAAAACTGACAGGAATCAGCCCCGATCAGGCAGCAGATGGAATGACATGTGCATATGAAGAGATTTATACTGCACCCATGGTCATCCATTTTCATGAGTATGTGAAACGAAGAATTCAGGAAAATCTGCCCTGCGGACAGCTGGCGGATGAACTGAAGGAAAAAAATCCGGAGATTGTGATCGTGACCAATGAACTGGGCTATGGTGTGGTGCCGGTTTCTGCATTTGACCGCAGATACAGAGAAGATACCGGAAGAATCTGCTGCAGACTGGCCGCAGAAGCGGAAGAAGTCTGGAGAGTTTACTGCGGTATTGGAACATGCATTAAGGGGGAAAAGTCTTGAAAATTGAGATGCATCTGATTCGTCATGGCAAAACACAGGGCAATATGGAGAAGCGATATGTGGGCAGAACCGATGAGAATCTCTGTGAAAAAGGACGGGAAGAAATCCGGAATTATATACAGAAAGCAATGTATCCCGAGGTGGAAGCTGTTTTTACCAGTCCGCTGAGACGATGCAAACAGACTGCAGCATTGATTTATCCGGAAATCAACAGCCAGATCATCACCGGTCTGGAGGAAACAGATTTTGGCGTATTTGAATATAAAAATTATGATGAATTAAACGGTGATCCGACCTATCAGAGCTGGATTGACTCCAATGGGACCATGGCGGTGCCCGGTGCGGAGTCCTCGGAATCTTTTGAAAAACGGATCAGCAAGGGCTTCGGCAAGGTGATGCTGGCCTGTGAAGAACAGCATATCGGAAAAGCGGCCTGTATCATACACGGCGGAATCATCATGAAGCTGATGCAGCTTTACGGAGAACCGAAGCAGGATTATTATTACTGGCAGATGAAAAATGGCTGCGGTATTGCAGCGGAAGTGGAGATAGAAAATGAAAATTTCGTTATTCGCTTTAGGGATTGGATTCGTCCTTGATTTGATCATCGGAGATCCCCATGGCATGTGGCATCCGGTCATTGCCATCGGACACTGGATCAGTGCCTGTGAAAAAATGATCCGGAAAATTGTTCCGGATACAGAAAAGGGACTGCTGGTCGGCGGTGTGCTTCTGGTACTGCTGGTTTCCGGCATGTCAACCCTGATTCCTCTGGCCATTCTGGCGGGGACACATATGATTTCACCCTGGCTGCGTCTGGCGGTTGAAAGTATCATGTGTTATCAGCTGCTGGCAACCAGATCACTGAAAACCGAGAGCATGAAGGTGTATAAGGAACTGGAAAAGCATGATCTTCCGGCAGCACGCTATGCGGTTTCCATGATTGTGGGAAGGGATACGGAAAATCTGACGGAAGAAGGCGTTGCCAAAGCGGCAGTGGAAACGGTGGCGGAAAACACCTCGGATGGTATTATTGCACCGATGATTTTCATGGCCCTCTTCGGTGCCGTCGGCGGATTTTTCTATAAATCGGTGAATACCATGGATTCCATGGTGGGTTATAAAAACGAGAAATATCTTTATCTGGGTCGGTGTGCAGCCAGACTGGATGATGTATTAAACTATATTCCCGCAAGATTATCTGCATGGCTGATGATCTCTGCCACTGCATTTGTCGGCTTGGATGGAGAAATGGCACGAAAGATTTATCTTCGTGACCGGTATAACCATGCGAGTCCCAATTCTGCCCATACGGAAGCGGTCATGGCAGGTGCGCTCCATGTCCAGCTGGCAGGGGATGCCTGGTATTTCGGCAAACTGCATAAAAAGAAATTCATTGGGGATCCCATTCGTCCGGTGGTACCGGAAGATATCTGCACTGCCAATAAACTGTTATATGCAACGGCAATTTTATCGGTGGTTTTATTTGCAGTAATCAAGGCAGCTGCTATTTATATTTGGTAAAAAGAGAAGGAGTGTCAGCAAAACGGCTGACAAATAAAGATATGCATAATCATGGCGGAGAGATTTACGGACACAGTTATAAACTGGATTATTCCGTAAATGTAAATCCAATGGGAACACCGGCTTCTGTGGTGGAAGCAGCGGCGAGGGGGGCTGCTTTATCGGCACAGTATCCAGATGTGGCCTGCAGTGAGCTGCGCAGGGATCTGGCAGCATTTCTTTCCGTTCGGGAAGAACAGATTGTATTCGGGAATGGTGCGGCAGATGTGATTTTTTCTGCGATTCTGGCAAGAAAACCGAAGAAGGTACTGGTTCCTGCACCAACGTTTGCAGAATACGAACAGGCTGCAAAGGTGGTGGATGCCCAGATGGTCTACTATTATTTAAAGGAAGAACAGGAATTTGGAATTGATGAAGGAATTCTGGATGTATTGACACCGGATGTGGATATGGCATTTCTCTGTAATCCCAACAATCCCACCGGTCAGCTGGTGACCAGAGAAGCTCTGATCCGGATTCTGGATCAATGTGTGAAAAACAATATTTTTCTGGTGGTGGATGAGTGCTTCAATGAATTTCTGGAAGATCCGAAGCGTTATACGCTGATCGATCAGCTGGATCGCTATCCCAATCTGCTGATTTTAAAGGCATTTACCAAAACCTATGCCATGGCAGGGTTGAGACTGGGATACGGGCTTTGCTCCAACCGGGAATTTATGGATCGGATGGCAGAGTGCAATCAGCCCTGGGCGGTTTCCATTCCGGCCCAGTATGCCGGTGTGGCAGCATTGAAAGAAACCGAATTTGTTGCCCGCAGCATGAAATTACTGCATGAGGAACGAAAATTCCTGAAATCAGAACTGAAAAAACTTGGTTTTAAGGTATTTGATTCTCAGGCAAATTATATATTTTTTAAGGCAGCACCGGATTTGAAGGCAGAGTGTGGAAAACGCGGCATTCTGATCCGTGACTGCAGCAATTATATCGGACTTGCACCGGGATATTTCCGTGTCAGCGTCAAGCTGCATGCGGAAAATCTGGAACTGCTCCGTACGCTGGAGGAAATAGTAAATGGCTAAAGTATTAATGGTTCAGGGCACCATGTCCAATGCAGGAAAGAGTCTTCTGACAGCAGGACTCTGCCGGATTTTCAAACAGGATGGATACCGTGTTGCCCCCTTCAAATCCCAGAATATGGCACTGAACTCTTTTATCACTGAAGAGGGACTGGAAATGGGACGTGCACAGGTGATGCAGGCGGAGGCCGCAGGCATCAAACCGTCTGTTCTTATGAATCCCATTCTGTTAAAACCAACCAATGACACCGGTTCCCAGGTTATTGTCAATGGGGAAGTGCTTGGCAACATGTCAGCGAGAGATTATTTTGCATACAAGCATAATCTCCGGAAGGATATTATGTATGCTTTTAACAAGCTGGCAGAAGAAAATGATATCATTGTCATTGAAGGGGCAGGCAGCCCCGCAGAAATCAACCTGAAAAATGATGATATTGTCAATATGGGTATGGCAAAAATGGCCAATGCGCCGGTTCTCCTGGTGGGAGACATTGACCGGGGCGGTGTATTCGCCCAGCTGGCCGGTACCATCATGCTTCTGACAGAAGAAGAAAAGAAGATGGTAAAGGGCCTGATCATCAATAAATTCCGCGGGGATAAGACCATTCTGGATCCCGGCATTGAAATGCTGGAAGAGATCACCCACATCGATGTGGTGGGTGTGGCTCCGTATTTGCAGATTGAAGTGGAGGATGAGGACAGCCTCACCGAACGTTTCAGCGGCAAACAGGAAGTGGGCATGATCGATATTGCCGTGATCCGTGTCCCCAGAATTTCCAATTTTACCGATTTCAATCCCTTTGAAAGCATTGAAGGCGTTTCTCTGCGTTATGTTCACAATGTAAATGAACTGAAAAATCCCGATATGATTATTCTTCCCGGTACGAAAAATACCATGGAAGATCTGCTGTGGATGCGTCAGAATGGCCTGGAGGCGGCCATCTGTAAAGCGGCAGCAGCCGGAAAAATCATTTACGGTGTCTGCGGCGGATACCAGATGCTGGGCGAAACCCTGTCCGATCCGGAAGGCGTGGAAGCAGGCGGTGAAATCAAGGGCATGGGACTTCTTCCCATGGATACGGTATTTGCCGGTCAGAAGACCCGTACCAGAGTCATCGGAACCTTTGGAGAAGTGGGAGGCGTACTGCAGGATCTTTCAGGAGTCAGACTGGAAGGCTATGAAATTCATATGGGTGTCAGCACACCCACACAAAAGACCGCAGAAGACGGCACTGTAACAGAGCCGAAGGTTCTGACCAATATCAGCAATTTCGCCGCAGACAATGAAATCGGAGGGGAAGCCAGAGAAGCAGCTGAGATGAAGAACGATGGTCTGCAGATGGGAAATGTCTACGGAACCTATGTACACAGCTGCTTCGATAAAGAAGGCGTTGCAGAAGCCATCGTCAAATCCATCGCAAAATCCAAAGGTCTGGACACCGACGCCATCAAGGCAGTTGATTATCAGGCATTTAAGGAAACCCAGTATGATATTCTGGCGGCAGAGCTCAGAAAACATCTGGATATGAAACGAATTTATGAAATCATGGAGGAAGGAGTCTGATTATGAAAGTACAGCTGGAAAACGTATTACCTGCAGATATTGAGAAAAGAAGTTTTGAAATCATCGGAGAAGAACTGGGCCGAGAACTGGATCCCGATCAGGAGCTGATCATCAAGCGCTGCATCCATACCAGTGCAGACTTTGATTATGCAGACAACCTGAAATTCTCTGAAAATGCAGTACAGAAGGCCATGGAAGCCATAAAAAAAGGTGCAGTAATCGTAACCGATACCAATATGGCAAAGGCAGGCATCAACAAAACAGCCCTGGCCCGTTTCGGCGGGGAAGTACACTGCTTTATCGCAGACGAGGACATTAAGGAAATGGCAAAGGCCAACGGAACCACCCGTGCCACTGCATGCATTGACAAGGCAGCAGCACTGGGCAAGCCTGTGATCTTTGCCATCGGCAATGCACCCACTGCACTGGTTCGTATCTATGAACTGATACAGGAAGGAAAACTGAAACCGGAACTGGTAATCGGTGTTCCCGTGGGTTTTGTAAACGTGGTTCAGTCCAAGGAACTGATCATGTCCCTGCCGGATACCACTTATATTGTGGCAGCAGGCAGAAAGGGCGGCAGCAACATTGCGGCATGCATTGTCAATGCACTGATGTACAAAATTGACAACAGAAGAAGCTGATTTGTAAAGCGGAAAGAATAAGATGAAAACGGCAGAAACCGTCTTTTGAAAAAAAGATGGAATCTGCCGTTTTTTTGTTATGTATAAAAATACATTTAAAGTGAATGTTATAACATTGTTTTTCATATCTGTATTATTTTTTTCTTGTCACATAGTAATAATGAATAAAAAACGAAGAAAAATAAGATAAAAACAAATAAAACACACAAAAAATGACAATATAAATGTATACATAATGATAAAAATAGTGTATAATTGAGCAAATATAATCATTTAGGGAATAATAATTCTGTATGATTATTCCCTTACAAATGCAAATTATTATGGAGGAGGTATTTTACTATGAAATCAAAGAAAAGCGGCGGCGCGTTACTGGGTGCGGCATTTCTGATGGCGACTTCCGCAATCGGACCCGGCTTTCTGACACAGACAGCTACCTTTACCGGAACCAACAAGGCAAGCTTCGGTTTCGTTATTCTGGCGTCCATCATTCTGGCGGTGATTGCTCAGATGAATATCTGGAGAGTTCTGTGTGTATCCGGTCTTCGCGGACAGGATGTTGCCAATAAGGTGATTCCGGGTTTGGGGTATCTGGTAGCCTTCATGGTAGCTCTTGGCGGTCTGGCATTCAATATCGGCAACGTGGGCGGCGGTGCCCTGGGATTTGAAACCCTTCTGGGAATTCCTCAGACGGTTGGCTGTATTCTGGCAGGTGTCATTGCCATTGCAGTATTCCTGGTTAAAAATGCAAAATCCGCCATGGATACCCTGACAAAAGTTCTGGGTGCGGTTATGATCATTGTCATTCTGGTGATTATTTTTATGGTAAAACCGCCGGTGGTTGATGCAGTAAAAAATACTTTTGTACCGGAAACCGGTGTGAAACCGCTGATTCCTGCCATTATTACGCTGTTGGGTGGAACAGTAGGCGGCTACATCACATTTGCGGGTGCACATCGACTGATCGATGCAGGTATTACCGGTGAAGAAAATCTGAAGGAAATCAATAAGAGTTCCATTATGGGTATGCTGATTGCCACACTGGTTCGTGTTTTCCTGTTCCTTGCTGTTCTGGGTGTTGTTGTGAAGCTTGGTGCAGGGGAAGCGCTGGATGCAGGTAATCCCGCAGCGGATGCCTTCCGTCTGGGTGCCGGTCAGATCGGTTACCGTATTGCCGGTCTGGTGCTGTTATGTGCAGCGATCACATCCATCATCGGTGCAGCCTATACATCTGTTTCTTTCCTGAAGACATTCCATCATTCCATTGCAGACAATGAAAACTACGTAATAATCGGTTTTATTGCGGTTTCCACCATTATCATGGTACTGATCGGAAAGCCTGCACTGCTTCTGGTTCTGGCAGGCGCATTAAATGGTCTGATCCTTCCGATTACCCTTGGTATCTGTCTGATTGCATCCCAGAATAAAAAGATCATGGGTGAAAACTATAAACATCCTACGATTCTTCTTATTCTCGGTATTATTGTTGTACTGATTTCCGCATACCTTGGAATTACAACCTTTATGTCTCAGATGAGTACTTTATTTGTATGAGCCAAGGGACAAATGGACATAAAATACATGCTTGCATATTTCAGAAGGTCATGCATGAAACGCGGAGAAATCCGTTTGCAACATGATTTTTGGTTCCAACATCATATGTACACAGTTTTGTGAGCATACTTTTATTCTGCAGACAGACAAGTGCAGCTGATACATAACCATATTGTTATGCACATTGGCTGCACTTATGTTATCATGAATAGAAAACGCGTTTCAGACGCAGAATGGAGTTTTTTATGGAGAATATCAGAATTGCACCGGCAGGGGATTCTTCCATTCTGATTGAGTTCGGTCATGAAATAAAACCGGAGATCAATCAGAAGATTTCTGCCACGGTTCAGTTATTAAAAGCACAGCACACACCGGGTGTGATCGACATTATTCCTGCATTCTGTTCTCTGCTGATTAATTACGATCCCCGTGTGATTTCCTATGGGGAAATGAAGAAACGGGTTCAGGAAATTGTCAAGGTGGAAGTGAAGGCGGGAGAAACGAAAAAAAAGGTGTATGAAATTCCCGTGTGCTATGGCGGGGAATTCGGTCCGGATATTCAGGCCATTGCAGATCATGCGGGTCTTTCGGTGGAGGAAGTGATTGAAATCCATTCTTCCAGAGATTATCTGATTTATATGCTGGGTTTCCTGCCCGGTTTCTGTTATCTGGGCGGATTGGATGAACGGATTCACACTCCCAGACTGGCTTCTCCCCGACTGAAGATCAGCGCGGGAAGTGTTGGAATCGGTGGTTCTCAGACCGGTATTTATCCGCTGGATTCACCGGGGGGCTGGCAGCTGATGGGTATGACACCGGTGAAGACATATGATCCCGACCGGGAAGTGCCGATTCTGGTGGAAGCAGGGGATTATATCCGCTTTGTTCCCATTGATGAAGCAGAGTTTAATCGAATTAAAGAGTTAGTAGATAAAGGCGAGTACCAGTGTACGATCCGGGAAGGAGACTGAAAATGGGTATACGTGTAATAAAAGGCGGTATGCTGACGACGATTCAGGATATGGGTCGTACCGGATACCAGAGCCAGGGCTTCAGTGTGGCCGGTGTAATGGATGTGCGGTCTTTCCAGATTGCAAATCTGCTGCTGGACAATCCGGAAAATGAGGCAGTGATTGAATTTACGCTGATCGGTCCCACCCTGGAATTTACTTCTGATACGATCATTGCCATTACAGGAGGGGATTTCGGCCCCACCATCAATGGGGAACCGGCGCCCATGTATACGGCAATTTATATGCATAAAGGAGATATCCTGAAATTTGGAAGCGCAAAGACCGGAGCAAGAGGATATGTGGCATTTTCCAGCTATCTGAAGATACCGGTTGTGATGGGCAGCCGCTGCACCAATCTGAAAAGCCGGATCGGCGGCTTTAAAGGAAGAAAACTGCAGGACGGAGATTACATTCTGTTCCGTATTAAACGTCGCTACCTGCCGTTCTTCCTGTCAAGACATCTGAAACCGGAAGATTTCAGTCAGGAAGAGACCACCCTTCGCGTGGTTATGGGAACTCAGGATTATATGTTCAGCAAGCAGGGAATTGAAACCTTCCTGTCCAATGAATACGTGGTGACCAGTGAATTTGACCGCATGGGCTGTCGTCTGGAAGGTCCCTACATTGCTCCCAAAACTACATCCGATATGATTTCCGATGGAATTGCCTTCGGTTCCATACAGGTACCGTCCCATGGCAAGCCGATTATTCTGCTGGCCGACAGGCAGACCACCGGCGGATATGCCAAGATTGCCACGGTGATTTCCGCAGACATTCCGAAACTGGTGCAGAGAAAGACCGATCACAAGATCCGTTTTGTGCCGGTTACTGTGGAAGAAGCCCAGGAAATCTATGCAGAGGAAATCAAGAAACTGGATGCCATGCGTCAGGAAATCCATAAGCCCTGTAAAGAAGTGCTGGAATGTCGTCTTGCAGCAAAACGGATTTCCACATTATTTAGTTAATTTCAGGAGGAAAAATATGGATTTAAAAACAATTGAGGGTCTGGTGAAAATAATTGAAGAATCTTCCCTGACAGAGTTCACATATAAAGATGAGAGTGTAAAAATAACCATGAGCAAACTGGATCATCCTCCGGTTGTGGTGACAGGGGCAGCAGCGCCCGCAGCACCGGCAGCTGCAGCACCGGATGTACCTGCAGCAACGGCTGGGAATGCCAAAGAAGCGGAAGAAGAAACCGTTTTCATTACTTCTCCCATCGTTGGTACCTTTTATTCTGCGGCAGCACCGGATGTACCTGCCTTTGTACGGGCGGGTGATCAGGTAAAGAACGGTCAGACCGTCTGCATTCTGGAAGCAATGAAAATGATGAATGAAATTCAGGCAGAATTTGACTGTGAAATCGAAGCCGTTCTGGTCAGCAACGAACAGAAGGTAGAATATGGTCAGCCGTTATTCCGTGTGAAAAAACTGTAGGGGTGATAAATCGTGTTTAAAAAGATCTTAATTGCCAATCGTAGTGAAATTGCGGTCCGCATTATCCGTGCCTGTAAAAACATGGGTATCGGCAGCGTTGCAGTGTATTCGAAAGAAGATGCAAAAAGCCTTCACGTACAGCTGGCTGACCAGAGAATCTGCATTGGTGCGGGACCTGCCAGAAATAATTATCTGAATATGGATCAGATTATCACAGCCGCTTTAAACATGGGTGTGGATGCCATTCATCCGGGATTTGGTTTTCTGTCAGAAAACAGTACCTTTGTCCGGAAATGTCAGGAGGCAGGTCTGGTTTTCATTGGTCCGGAGGCCGATGTCATTGATAAAATGGGCAATAAATCCCAGGCCAGAAAAACCATGATGGAAGCTGGCGTTCCGGTGGTACCGGGAACAAAAGAACCGGTTTATGATGCAGCAGTGGGAAAAGAACTGGCCAGGGAAATCGGATATCCGGTTATGATTAAGGCTTCTTCCGGCGGCGGCGGAAAAGGCATGCGCGTGGCAGAAAATGAAGAGGAGTTCGAGTTCCAGTTCAATATGGCGCAGATGGAATCTGCCAATGCCTTTGGGGATGATACCATGTATATCGAACGGTTTATACAGAATCCTCGTCATGTGGAAATCCAGATCATGGCAGATACCAAAGGAAATGTGGTATCACTGGGAGACCGTGACTGTTCCGTACAGAGGAATCATCAGAAATTGATTGAAGAATCTCCGTCTCCTGCCATTTCGGAAGAAACCAGACGGAAGATGAACGAGTATGCCGTTCTGGCAGCCAGAACCGTGGGATACACCAATGCCGGAACCATCGAATTTATCGTGGATCAGAGCGGACAGTTCTATTTTATGGAAATGAATACCCGGATTCAGGTGGAGCACGGGGTTACAGAAATGGTAACAGGAACCGACCTGATCATTGAACAGATCCGGGTTGCAGATGGAGAAGCGCTTAGTTTTACTCAGGAAGACATACAGCCCCGCGGCCATGCCATTGAGTGTCGGATCAATGCAGAGATTCCCGAACGGAACTTCATGCCCAGTCCCGGCACCATTACCCATATGCATCTTCCCGCAGGAAATGGGGTTCGTGTGGATACAGCCATTTACAGTGGATATGCCATTCCCACAGAGTATGATTCCATGATTGCAAAGGTGATTGTGCATGCACCGGATCGGGAGGCGGCCCTTCGCAAAATGCGTGCTGCACTGGATGAAATGGTAATCCTTGGTGTTAATACCAATCTGAATTTCCAGTATCAGATCATAGGACATCCGGTATTCTCGGAAGGACAGGCAGACACCGGATTTATTGAAAGATTGTTAAAATAATAGAAAATATCAGATAAAAGCAAATTGTTAAAAAGTAGAAGATATCAGATAAAAGCGAAAAGTTAAAAGATAGAAGGGAAGCAGGTGAATACGATGTATCGTATTGATTTAAACAGCGACCTGGGCGAAAGCTTTGGTGCATATAAAATCGGTATGGATGATAAAATCATTCCGTTGATCTCATCGGCCAATGTTGCCTGTGGGTTTCATGCATCGGACCCGGTGGTGATGGAAAAAACCATTGCCATGGCAAAAGAAGCCGGAATCCGCGTGGGAGCACATCCCGGATTTCCCGATCTGATGGGATTCGGACGGAGAAATCTGGCAGTGACACCGGAGGAAGCAAAGGCCTATACCATGTATCAGATCGGCGCACTGAATGCATTCTGCAAAGCAAAAGGCATGAAGCTGCAGCATGTGAAACCCCATGGAGCCCTTTACAATATGGCAGCGAAAGACTATGACCTGGCCAGAGGAATCTGCGAAGCCGTCAAAGAAGTGGACGATTCTCTCATTGTACTGGGATTGTCCGGCAGTGAAATGGTTCGTGCGGCAAAAGACCTGGGACTTCGAGTGGCACTGGAGGTATTTGCAGACCGTGCCTATGAGGAAGACGGTTCTCTTGTCAACCGCCGAAAAGAAGGGGCCATGATTCTGGATGAAAAGGAAGCCATTCAGAGGGTGATCCGCATGATCAAAGAAGGAAAGGTGACTGCCATAACCGGCAGGGACATTGACATCAAAGCGGATTCCGTGTGTGTCCATGGTGATGGAGCGAAAGCCCTTGCATTTGTAGAAGAAATCCGCAGGGCATTGCAGAAGGAACAGATTGAAATCTGTACGCTGGATGAAATCGTGTAGGAAATAATAAAAGAATTATACAAAATACGATGAAAGAAATAAAGGGGGGCTGTCGCAAGTTTAGTGGTTCTTTCCTTTTTGCACTTCAAGCCAGTCAGTATATCCACCACGGGTACAGAACCTGAGTCTTTGAAG
>JBJELP010000312.1:22184-23328 GCA_051879215.1 Lachnospiraceae bacterium | reverse complement strand
GGAAAGAAAAAACCAAAATCCAGCTCAGGAATGCGAAAAACCCCCAGGTATTCATAAATTTCAATGGGGAATTGGCTAAATCAACGCATCATTCATCAGAAATATCCAAACGAAGCCCTGGAATCCAAGAAGCACCAGTTCTTTTGGACAAAAAGACTGTGCTCTGGAAAGAAATATCCAAACGAAGCACCGGAATCCAAGAAATGCCAGTTCTTCCAAACAAAAAACTGCGGCATCATGTGATGCCGCAGTTTTGAAATTCTTGCTGCAATATGTAAGTAAAATTATAGCCAACCCACCATTATGCGTCCAGCTGTGAAGTACAGTGAGGACATCTTGTAGCTTCAATGGCAATTTCACTTTTACAGTAAGGGCAGATCTTGGTTGTGGGAGCTGCAGGAGCAGCCGGTTCTTCTTTCTTACCAAGGTCGTTGAGCTTATTCAGTGTTTTCATGATTGTAAAGATAATAAATGCAGTGATGATAAAGTTAATCACACTGGAGATAAAATTGCCGATCAGGATACCGGATCCGATGGGGATTACCCAGCCGAACTCTGCATTTGCTCCGCCAAACAGTGACAGAAGAGGATTGATGATATCTTCCGTAAATGCAGTAACCAGACCGGAGAAAGCACCGCCGATCAGAACACCGACCGCCAGATCAACTACATTGCCGCGAAGGGCAAATGCTTTGAATTCTTCAAAAAACTTTTTCATAAAAATGCCTTTCTTTTGATTCTGATATTTCTTTTCAACCGATTGTACCATTGAATAAACAGCTTGCCAACTGTTTTTTATGAAAAAAATCTTTCTTTACAAATTCAGGAATTCCTTATATAGTAGATATGATACACAGAAGGTCTGTTTAAACAGGCTGAAATCAGCAGAACCGGGCTGGAATCGGATCATACCAGTGCTGAACCGGCGTGAATTCCGTGGAAATCCCAGTAAGGATTCTGTATGTAATGAAGAGAGGAACCTGTATATGGACAAACTGCGAAGCAAGATACCTGCCGGCATTTTTAATTGGCTTGATAAGAATCAGGTCAGAGTAACAGCAGCAATACAGCTTTGTATGTGTGTATTTGCTTTTTCGGCAGCATTCCGAGGAGATATCAAAAAAGCGGTTAAAAAGCGGAAGAA
>JBJELP010000312.1:0-22084 GCA_051879215.1 Lachnospiraceae bacterium | reverse complement strand
TGATTGCTCTGCAGTAACAAAACTATCTGAAAGAGCGTTGAAAAATCATGAAAAACGTGCAGCATGAGAAAAAGCATGAAAAACGTGCGAGATGAAAAAATCATGAAGCCCATGCGGCATGAGAAACGGCATGAAAAACATGCAGTATGAGAAACGGAAAGGACTTGATTATTATGTCAATGGATTTACTGATTGAGAAAATTGCAGCTATGAAGAACCCCACTGTAGCAGGTCTGGATCCCAAGCTGGATTATGTTCCCAAATATATTTTAGATAAGGCATTTGCAGAGAATTCTGATCCCCTGGAAGCAGCTGCAGCTGCACTGTATGAGTTCAACAAAGGTCTGATTGATGCCCTTTATGACATTGTACCGGCAATCAAACCTCAGGCAGCATATTATGAAATGTATGGATGGCAGGGGGTACGCACGCTGGCGAAGACAATCGAGTATGCCCATGAAAAGGGAATGTATGTAATCACAGATGGTAAGAGAAATGATATTGGTACAACCATGGAAGCTTATGCAACCGGTCATCTGGGCAAGACAGAGATCAATGGACAGCAGGTTGCAGCTTTTAATGGTGATTGTCTGACAGTTAATGGTTACCTTGGAAGTGACGGTATTAATCCCCTTCTGAAAGTCTGCAAAGAATTTGATAAGGGAATTTATGTACTGGTGAAAACATCCAACCCTTCTTCCGGTGAACTGCAGGATCAGAAGATTGCAGATAAGACCATCTACGAAACCATGGGTGAGATGTGTGAAAAGTGGGGAGAAGAACTCCGCGGCAAGTATGGCTATTCTGCTGTGGGTGCAGTTGTCGGTGCAACCTATCCGGAACAGCTGAAGGAGCTTCGTGCGAAGATGCCTCATACCTTCTTCCTGGTACCCGGCTATGGTGCACAGGGCGGTGGTGCAAAGGATGTTGCCTTTGCCTTTGACGAAAAGGGGCTCGGTGCAGTAATCAATTCATCCAGAGGTATTATGTGTGCATACAAGAAAGCCGGATGTGATGAGCACGACTATGCAAAGGCAGCACGGGAGGAAGCCATCCGCATGAGAGAAGACATTCTCAGTGCAATCGGCGACATCACTTTATAAACATAAATCAGCAGTTCTGCTCAGCCGGGCGGTTATCCGGTTCCCGGCTGAGCGTCTTTCGAATCAGAAATGATTTCTGATATACGTATGAATAGGAGAAAACATGAAACTTTTGTCAATTGCGATTCCCTGTTATAATTCAGCGGAATACATGGATAAGTGTATCCGTTCCCTGTTAAAGGGCGGAGAAGATGTGGAAATTCTGATTGTTGACGATGGCTCTGTAAAGGACAATACAGCAGAAATTGCAGACCGTTATGCAGCAAAATATCCCACAATCTGCCGTGCCATTCATCAGGAAAATGCCGGACACGGCGGCGCTGTCAACACCGGTCTGCAGAATGCAACCGGTCTTTACTTCAAAGTGGTGGACAGCGACGATAAGGTCAGCGGCAAAGCATATATGCAGATTCTTGACTTTATCCGTCAGCAGGCGCAGAGTGAAGAACCTGTTGACATGATTCTTTCCAACTATGTATATGACAAGGTGGGGCAGAAACATAAGAAAGTCATGCGATATAAACATCTGCTTCCTGTGGAAAAAGTCTTTACATGGGATGAAATCGGACCGGTCCGTCCCGGCAAATACATCCTGATGCATTCTATTATTTACCGTACACAGGTACTGCGGGATTGTGGACTGGAACTTCCGAAACATACCTTCTATGTGGACAACATATTTGCATTCCAGCCATTCCCGGCTGTTAAGACCATGTATTATCTGGATGTCAACTTCTACTGGTACTACATCGGACGGGAAGACCAGTCTGTCAACGAACAGATTATGATTTCCAGAATCGACCAGCAGCTGAGGGTCAATCGCATCATGATCGACAGTTATACAGAAGCATCCATTGGAAGCAAAAAACTGAACCAGTACATGCTCAGTTATCTGACCATCATTACGACCATCAGTTCCATCCTTGCAATTCGGTCCGGTACAGAAGAAAACCTGAAAAAGCGGGAAGAACTCTGGGCGTATCTGAAAGAAACCAACCCAACAGCATGGAGAAAGATCCGTTTTGGTTTACTGGGACTCTATCAGAACATTCCCGGAAAAATCGGACGGAAAATTGCCTGCTGGGGTTACACCATTGCTCAGAAAATTTACGGATTCAATTAAATATGATACCAGGGTCAAAAAGTCATTCTGCACGAAAGAAAGCCGGGCGAAAGTCCGGCTTTCTGTTGTGTTACAACTCCCTTCCGCAGTGTAGCAATCCCCTTCCTGCAGTGTAGCAATCCCCTTCCTGCAGTGTAGCAATCCCCTTTCCGCAGTGAAACAATCCCCTTTCACCTGTATTACACTGCCCTCTCTGCTATGTTTTCCTTTCCTTTCCGCTGCATTACAATCCCCTCTCTGCTGTCAGAAATCTGCTGCAAATGATATATAATAATTCAGCAATTTAACGATGTTTTTTCAGGATGGATCATGGAGTGTGAACAGTATCTTTTCCGGGAACAATTATTAAGATTTGTCTCCTTTTCTTGACCATTCTATACACCTTTGATAAGATGATATGGGTATTCTACGAAAGAAATAAAAAGGGGGAAAATTGCATGCGTTTCAGACCATGTATCGATATCCATAATGGGAAGGTAAAACAGATTGTCGGAGGAAGTCTGAAGGACGCCGGTGATTTTGCACTTGATAATTTTGTTTCCGAAAAGGACGCTGCCTGGTTTGCCGGGTTTTATGCAAAAGACGGTCTGACCGGCGGGCATATCATTATGCTGAATCCGGAATCCTCACCATATTACGAAGCCACAAAGGCGCAGGCTCTTGGTGCATTGAAGGCCTGTCCGGGGAATATGCAGATCGGCGGCGGGATTCATGCAGAGAACGCGGAGGAATATATAGAAGCCGGAGCAAGTCATGTGATTGTAACCAGCTATGTTTTTAAGGATGGACAGATCCATTTCGGAAATCTGGAAAAGATGAAAAACCGGGTAGGAAGAGAGCATCTGGTGCTGGATCTCAGCTGCCGGGAAAAAGACGGCGATTACTATATTGTAACTGACCGTTGGCAGAAATTCACCGATGTGATTCTGACACCGGAGCTTTTGACGGAACTGTCCGGCAGCTGCAGCGAATTCCTGATTCATGCGGTGGATGTGGAAGGAAAGGCAGCAGGCATAGAAGAAAAAGTTGCTTCCATGCTGGGCAGCTGGGGACAGCTTCCCGTCACTTATGCAGGAGGTGTTTCTTCCTTTCAGGATCTTTCCGACCTGCAGCGGCTGGGAAGAAATCATGTGGATGTAACCATTGGCAGTGCCCTGGATCTGTTTGGCGGCAGCATGAAATATGAAGAGGTCATTTCGTTCCTGAAACATACTTCAGAAGCTTCCACCCTGAAACATACTTCAGAAGCTTCCACCCTGAAACATACTTCAGAAACTTCCTCCCTGGAACATACTTCAGAAGCTTCCACCCTGAAATCCGCTTCCGGAGGTTCAGTATGATCGAAATCAGAGATGTCAGCAAACAATTTGACCGGATCCCGGCGGTGAATCACGTATCCTTTACGGTGGAGGACAATGCTGTATTCGGGCTGATCGGAGTCAACGGAGCCGGCAAAAGTACGCTTCTGCGCATGATAGGCGGCATATATAAACCGGACAGCGGGGATATTCTCATGGATCAGGAACCGGTCTTTGACAATGTCCGCATAAAAAAAGATATTTTCTATATTTCCGATGAACAGTATTATCTGGACAATGCATCCTTAACGGATGTGAAGAATTATTACAATATGGTATACAGCCGGTTCGATAAACCGCGGTTTGACAGCATGATCAGACAGGTGAATCTGGACCCGAAACAGAAAATCCATACCTATTCCAAAGGAATGCGCAAACAGCTGAGCATGATTGCCGGAATCTGTTCCGGAACCCGCTATCTGCTCTGCGATGAAACCTTTGACGGTCTGGATCCCGTGATCCGGCGGATGGTAAAGGAACTGCTTCGATATGAAATGACAAACCGGAAATTTACCCCCATTGTGGCATCCCACAATATGCGGGAACTGGAAGATATCTGTGACCGGATCGGAATCCTTTACCGGGGCGGCATGATTCTGTCAAAAGATTTGGAGGAGGTCAGACTGCGGCTCCACAAGGTACAGTGCGTTTATAAAAATCAGGAAACGGCGGATGCGGTATTCCGGAATCTGGATATCATCCGAAAGGAGCAGAGAGGCTCTCTGCACACAATTACTGTACGCAGCAGCAGAGAAGAACTGCTGCAGAAACTGAAAGAAGGGAATCCTGTATTCTGTGAAATGATTCCCCTCAGTCTTGAGGAAATATTTATCAATGAAACGGAGGCAGCAGGCTATGAAATTACCAATATCATCGGCTGAAGACCGGGCAATCCGCAATCATCTCTTTGTACAGGAGATTTTTCAGAAAGCCTGGTTATGGGGACTGCTTTCGCTGGTATTCGGACTGGTTTTTCCGCTTGGAATGGCAAGGACGATTGGAAACTATACTGCTGGGGAAATAGCAGCCAGTGACAGAATATTTCCGGCTTTTATGGAAAATCAGGAATTATTCTGCATTCTGATGGGAGGACTGGCCGTTGCAATTGCTCTGGTACAGTTTGGCTTTCTGTATAAACGGGAAACCGTGGATTTCTATTTTTCCCTTCCAATCAGCCGAAAAACCCATTTCCGGTACCGTTTCTTCAGCGGATTTCTGTTTTTTGCCGTTCCGTTTGGCATCATGTACTGGATTTCCATCATGGTAGCAGTTGCCAATGACATCATGATCGTCAGCTGCTTCCGGGAAATCATTCAGGTACTGCTTCTGTATCTGCTGTTTTTCTGGGACCTGTATGTGCTCAGCATCCTTGCCATGCTGGCAGCAGGAAATTATCTGCCGGCTGTGGTGATGGAAGGTGTCATCCATCTGGGGTGCCCCGTTTTCTGTATTCTGCTGACAGAATGTCAGAGTGCCTTTTTCCGGACTTATGTAAACGTCGGTCAGAGTATTCTGCCCGGATACGGAAGCATTCTAGTTACCGGCAAGGCTGTAATACGGAACTTTCATCGACACATACCGGAACATCGGATTGCGGTTCTTATTATGCTGTTTCTGGCGGTGATTCTGCCGTTTCTGGCGGAAAAACTGTTCCTGATTCGTCCGGCGGAAAAAAATGGCAGCGGCATGGTATGGCCCCTGTTCAGAACCCTGATTCACGGTGCCGCTGTTATATGCGGCGGTATTTTTGTCGGACTGGTTATGCGGAATTCTTCCCTCAGCAGTGAGGATTTCTGGCTGTATTCCGGTGTTGTCATCGGATGTCTTTTCACCCATCTGATTCTGCAAATGATGATGCAGGTCAGCTTCCGTGCCGTTTTCCAGAGAGGATATCTGCTGCTGACAACAACATTTCTGTGCGTGGTGACAGTCAGTATCTTTCGATTTGACCTGCTTGGATACGATCGATATATACCGGAACAAAGAAAACTGGAAAGCATCGGCATCAGTATTGCAAGGCTGGATTACTACAGGGAATATCCCCGGGATATGACAGAAGAAGAATATGAAAAATGGAGCGTCGGCGGCATTAATTCTTATCTGGACAGCAGCTCCGGTTATTATCCGTACAAAGAACTGCGTGAAATGCATCTGACAGATATGGAACCGGTATACACCATCATAAACTACAGCATGGATCATTTTGAGGATTTTCTTTACAAAGACAGTGTGGTGGTCTGCTATCGGCTGAAAAGCGGAAAACCGGTATACCGAAGATATCCCATGCAGGAATTAACGGAAATCAGTGATCCCAAAATTCTGGCAGCAGTTGGCAAGATTTTCAGCGAAAAAGAATTTAAGAACACATTGTATCCGGTTCTCCGGGGCAGTTTTACCAACAAGGCAATTCAGCTGGATCCCTTTTATCATATGACCGAAAGTAATCGGACCATCGCATTTACTGACAGCCAGTTTCAACAGCTGCTGAATACATACCGGGAGGAACTGATGCAGCTGGAATTTGAAGATCTGCGTACAACAGAACCACTGATGACCATACGGTTTTCTGCCAGTGATTCCGATTTTTACAATAGTTACCCCATCTACCCTGCCTTTACAAAAACCATTGATATTCTGCAGAAAAAGGGAGCAGACTGCACCCCGATCACCAGGGAAATCCGGAAAATTCAGGTGCAGTACGATGATAACGGAAACTACAAGACCAAATATATAACAGATGCGGAACAGATGGAAGAACTGAAACGGATGCTGATCCGATCTGATTATTACAATATGGGACTGACGCTGAAAAAAGCCAATACAGAATATCTTTTCAGCTGTACGGTGACCAATCCCCAGACTCTGATGGATATGGATATTGATTTCTATCTCCCGAAGGATGGGATTCCGGATTTCTGTAAAATCGAATGAGATGGATATTGCATTCCGGATTTCTGTAAAATCGAATGAGATACGTCTTGCATTCCGGAGACTGTTTTGCTAAAATGAGTGAAGCTGTACAGAACAGTTACACGTATGAAAAAAGGAGTTGAGGCTATGGCAAAGGGAAAAAGCGAGAAAAACAGCACAAAGACCAATGCCATGCGGATTCTGGAACAGGCAGGTATTCCCTATGAAGTCCGGGAGTACACCTATGATGAAGATCATCTTGGCGGTGATTATGTGGTGGCTCAGCTGGGAGAAGATCCGGATACCGTATTCAAGACTCTGGTTGCCAGAGGCGAGAAGAAAGGAATCATGGTTTTCTGCATACCCGTCAATGAGGAACTGGATCTGAAAAAGGCTGCCCAGGCAGCAGGAGATAAGCGGATCGAGATGGTTCATGTAAAAGAACTGTTTGGCCTCACCGGCTATATCCGCGGCGGCTGTTCCCCGGTGGGTATGAAAAAGAAGTATCCCACTTTTATCGAAGAAACCGCCCTGCTTTTTGACGAAATCTTTTTAAGCGGCGGTGCAAGAGGGGTACAGATTGAAGTGAATCCGGAGCAGCTGATCGACTTTCTGGAAGCAGAACCCTGTGAAATTGTTAAGGGTTAATCTGCCCCTGAAAAATCGCGCTGTCTATCGAGGAAATACGAAGACGGAAAAAGCGCACAAAATATAATAAGGAGAGTGCCCGGCATAGCATCTGAATCCATAGGGCTGCTATGTCCATATTTCGAGCAGCAGACAGGTTGTGTTAAAGAAAATTGCAGACAGATTAGTGGAACAGTTAGGCGTTGATGAATCAGAAGTAACACCGGAAGCATCCTTTAAAGATGATCTGGCAGCAGACTCCATCGATCTTTTCGAGATGGTTATGAGTCTGGAAGACGAATACGACATTGAGATTCCCACAGACAAACTGGAGGAAATCGAGACCGTCGGCGATCTGATGGAAGTTCTGGAAGAAATGGGAATTGAAGAATAAGGCAGCTCTGCCTGCAAGAACATCAGGCCAAAAGCACAATCAGCGGAGATTGTTTCGAAGTTGATTGTGCTTTTCTTTGTAAAAATCTAGAAAAAAACGCAATATTCCTTTTATTTGCAGCCATATTATGTTATAATTATAAGCTGACCTGTCAAAAATGAACTTCAGATTGTACGAAGGAGGAAATTACCCATGCGATATATCAGGATACTGGTACTGGGATTATTTATATTGACATCGGTTTCCTATGCCGGTCTCAAAATTTATACGGAAAAGACCACTGACCGGACGGCACCTGTGCTGCAGTGCAGCAGTGATATACTGACCGTCAGCGTGAACAGCACCGAGACACAGCTGCTGCAGGGAATTACAGCAGAGGATGACAGAAACGGCGATCTTTCCGATGAAGTTGTGGTGGAAAAGATCGGGCCTTTCCTCTCTGACGGAACCAGAGAAATCAGTTATGCGGTATGTGATAATTCCAATAATACCGGACGGATCCAAAGAAAAATCCGATACAGCGATTATGAACCGCCGAAATTTGAGCTGAAACAGCCTCTTCGCTTTGAAGCCGGCAAAAAGATCAACATTTCCGAATATCTGACGGTATCCGATATGCTGGATGGAAATCTGACCAGCCACATCCGTCAGACCTATGGAGAGTCTTTTACCTATCAAAACAGGGCCGGAACCTATGAAATCGGATGCCAGGTGGCAAATTCCGCCGGAGATGTTTCTCAGATTGATCTGATTGTGGATGTTATTGATGTAAAGGATTATGACCATATCCCCGTTGTAAATATGGAACAGTATATCATTTATCTGAAAAAAGGGGAGGAGTTCGATCCCGCTGACTATGCAGACAGCGTTTCCATCGGCTCCAGAAGTTTTGATATCAGCAATCGAAGTAAGGAACCCGCTGGAACCAGCCGGAAAATCAAAGGATTATACGGTGATCTGGGCAACCGGAATTCAGGCAGTGATGTGATCGATACCGTTGATTTCGATGATATTTTTGTAGAAAGCAGCGTGGATACATCTGTTCCGGGTTCTTATCTGGTTCAGTACCATATCACCACACAGGACGGCTATACCGGTACCACAGGATTGTCCGTCATTGTCTGTGAATAACGGAAAGGAGCGTACTTTGAAAGAGAATTACAGAACATCATCTGATTCAGGCAGTTTTAGTGCTTTCAGCAATCCGGATTACTATACACTTCTGAAAGACGTTGCTAAAAACTGGTGGGTAATTGCTCTCACCGGTGTAATTGTCACACTGATCTTCCGGATTCTGCCGATGATCGGCTATACGCCCACCTATACCGCATCCACCACAGTGATGGTAACAGGAACCATACGAAATGACGACAGTTTTTCCACCTATTCAAGCACGGCACAGCAGTTTGCCAATCTGCTGACCGACGATTATCTGCTTCAGGAAATTGCAGAGGACATGCAGGTGCGAAAACTCAATGTCAAAGTCAATGCCAGCATTATTTCCGACACCAATGTGGTATCCCTGACCGTTCAGGCAGCAAAACCCACCACTGCATACCGTGTATTAAAAGGAATTCTGGAACATTATCCCGACATCTCGGAACTGATGTATCCCGGCTATGTGCTGGAACAGCTGATTCCTCCGGAATACCCGTCTGCTCCGGACCCGAACCCTCTGAGCGAAGGAAATACCAGAAAATATGTGCTGGCGGCCATGGCGGCCATGACGGCACTGATTCTGCTGTTATCCATGTTTTATGATAACGTCTGCAACGAAAAAGATGCGGTCAATAAACTGGATGCCAGACTGTTAACCACGGTTTATCACGAAAAGAAGCGATTCTCCATGGGATTCGGAAAAAAGAAAAGAAAACAGTCAATTCTTTATACATATCCGGCAGTCAGCTTTGGTTTTGTACAAAGTTATAAAAAACTGCGGGAAAAAATCACAAGCCGCTGCGAAGTCAGCGGCAAGAAGGTGATTCTGATCACCAGTATGCTGGAAAATGAAGGAAAATCCACTGTGGCCGCCAATCTGGCCCTTTCTCTGGCAGCTGTTTCCGATAAAGTACTTCTGCTGGATGCGGATCTGCGCCGGCCGGCACAGTATAAAATATTTGACCACGAAAAACACCATGAGACCGCCCTCAGCGATTATCTGAAAGGATCCGCAGATCTGTCTGCCAGTCTTTTTTACGATGAGGGGCGTGGTCTGTACATGCTTTATAATCAGAAAGAATGTATGGAATCCAGTGAACTGGAAAGCAGTCAGCGGATGAAAGAACTGATCGAAACCCTGAAAGAAAAGATGGATTACATTATCATTGATACACCACCCATCAGTCAGATTACCGATGCGGAAATTATGGCACAGTATGCGGATTATTCCGTTCTGGTGATCCGTCAGGACAATGCACCTGCACAGGCCATCAATGACTGCATTGATCAGATGCGGGAATGCCATGCAAAATTCCTGGGCTGTGTGCTCAACAATGTCCAGACCATTCCTCTGCTGATCAGCCAGATCACCGGCATTGGAATTGGAGGAAAACTGTCTGCTGCCGCTTCCTACAGCAGCGGTTATGGCTTCCGATCCGGCTATGGTTATGGTTCCGGAAACACCTACGGCAAAGACGATTCCCAAAAACAAAGAACAAAATCAGGGAAACAAAGAGAAGTGAAATGTTCCAATGACTTTTTTGCATCCAGACCGGAACCCATTTTATTGAAAGAGGAAGGAGAAGAGTAATGATTGACACAGAAAAAACACCGCGTTCTTCTTCCGAAGCATCGTTTACGGAAGGACCGGAGAAGATCGATCTGATCGAATATATCATGCGGGAAATCAAGGTTTTAAAAAGACTCTGGTGGATTCCCGTACTGGCTGCCCTTATCTGTACAGCGATTTCCTTTATCCGTGCAGACCGGACATACACACCTGCCTATCAGACCTCTGCGGTGGTCTATGTGGAGATGGCAGACAGCGAAGGCGACAGCTGGCAGAACTGCCTGACCGCGGAGCAGATGGAAACCTTTGTGCCCTATCTTTTATCCAATGGGGTGCTGTCCGATGCCATTGAAAAAGAACTGGGTTACACCGGAATGCCGGGAACCTTTACCATCAGCGCCGATTCCTATACCAATCTGCTGAATCTGACCGTTACCGGCAGTGATCCGGAGAAAATCCATGACCTGCTGCAGGCAGTGATCCAGGTATTGCCGGATACGCTGGGCTACATTGTGGGACCCACACATTTTCAGGTGTTTAAAGACATGGGAGTGCCCAGGGAACCCTATAATCAGAAACTGTCAAATCTGGACATTCTGAAGCAGAGCATCCGTTCCTCCGTGAAAGTATTTCTGCTTTTACTGGCTCTGATTCTGCTCTACGGACTTACCATTCGGACCATTGTCACCAGAGAAGATATCCGACAGAATCTCAACACCAATCTGCTGGGAGAAATCCCTTCCATTCGACTGAAAAAACGAAGCAGAGCAGATTTAAACCAGCTTACCATTGAGAATAAAGGTATCTCCTATCGTCTTCCCGAATCGGTACGTATGGTCCGTACCCGGTTTGAACGGCTGGCAGAAGAAAAGCACTGCCGCACCATTCTGGTGACCAGCTCCATCCCCGGAGAAGGCAAAACAACAGTGGCGGTTAATCTGGCTTTATCACTGGCTGAAAAAGGGAAAAAGGTACTTCTGATTGATGGGGACATGCAGAATCCAAGTGTCTGCAAAGCTCTGCAGGTGAACCCGTCCCACAGAGGGTTAAGCGATGTTCTCACCGGTCATGCCAGGGTCAATGAAGTAATCCGCTTTGTGGATACCAGCGGTCTGTATGTGATCCCGTCCGGAAAAGTAACAAAGGAATCCACCGAACTTCTGGGCTCGGAGAAAATGACCGGACTGCTGAATCATGTAAAGGACTATGCAGATTATGTCATCATTGATACACCGCCTGCCATGGTGCTGGGAGATTCCCTGGCCCTCTCCAAAGCCGTAGATGGATGCATCTATGTGGTCAGAAGTGATTATGCAAGACGCTCCGTGATTCTGGATGGATTCAGCCAGATGGCAGATTACGGATGCCGGATCATCGGAACCGTACTCAATGCTTCCGCATCTGATGGAAGCGGCTATGGCTACGGCTACGGTTACGGTTACGGCAGCAGTAAATACAAAGTAAGCCGGTACAGCGGTTATTACGGATCGCCATACAGCAGCAAAAAGAAATAATAAAATAATAATATTCATCCGGGTATGTATTTTGCTATTGTCGAATGTCATAGAAAAGTGCTATAATAAAAATCAGATCATTTGAAAAGAATAGAAAGATTTGTTGAATTACAACAGGAAACCATGAAAGTACATGGAGATAACCATATCCCATATGATAGACAGCTATGAGGGAAATTTATGAATGGAGCAAGGAAAATCAATCTGAATAACAACAAGTATAAACTGATTCTGTATGACATTGCAGTTATGGCGGTTGTCTATACCATATTGCTTCTGCTGTACAAAAACCTGGAAAACATTTCTTTACAGGGGGCGTTTCTGCAGGCCCTGTTAACCACGGTCTGTGTGCTGACTGCCAGATATTTCGGACATATCTACAATCAGATCTGGAGATACGGAGGAATCCAGTGTTATATTCGTCTGCTGCTCACAGACGGAATTGCCTTCTGTGCCAATTATATCCTGCAGAAGGTATTGCCGATTCCACATATTATATCCGCCAAGCTTCTGGCCATTGCATGTATGAATCTGCTGGGCGCACTGACCATCCGTATGATTTACCGATATGCATATAAATATGCGGACCGGAAGACAGCAAAAGGCAGAATACTGACACTGCTTTTACAGATTTTTGCAGGAGAGACATGGGAGAAAGATATCTCTGATGACCTGAAGAAGATAAAAATTGCGATCATCGGTGCCGGTCGTATCGGTGTCAGCCTGGCAGAGGATCTGCTGAATAATCCCAATGCCTGCTATGTACCGCGGTGCTTTGTGGATGTGAATCAGGAGAAGGCCGGACGGGAAATTCATGGCATTCCGGTTCTGCTGGAAAACGAAGCCAATCTGTATGCGCTGAAAGAACTGGAAATCCAGGAAGTGGTTTTTGCCATCACCGGTATGGAAGAAGAACGCAAGCGCAGCCTGTATGAATATTACAGAAAGTATGGCTTCCGGATCAAAGTCTATGACTATCCGGAAATTCAGACCGCCGGAAGCAGACGACAGCTCCGGGAATTTGACATCGAAGACTTGCTGTTCCGTAAACCCATCGTGGTTCACAGTGAAAAGACCAATGCCTATTATAAAGACAAGGTCATCCTGATCACCGGAGGCGGCGGTTCCATCGGCTCCGAGCTGTGCAGACAGCTGGCCAAGATGCAGCCCAGACAGCTGATCGTTCTGGATATCTGTGAAAATGGTGCCTATGATGTTCAGCAGGAACTGAAAATAGCTTATAAAGAGAAAATCAACCTGCAGATTGAGATCGTATCCGTCTGCAATATGCCCGGCCTGAAACGGGTATTCGAAGAATACCATCCGCAGATCGTCATCCATGCGGCAGCCCACAAACATGTTCCGCTGATGGAAAAAAACTGTATAGAAGCAGTGGAAAACAACGTATTCGGAACCAGAAATGTGGTGGAATGCTGTGAACAGTACGGTGCGGAGCGATTTATGATGGTTTCCACTGATAAGGCAGTGAACCCCACCAATGTGATGGGCGCAACCAAACGAATGTGTGAAATGATCGTGCAGAGTGCCAGCACATGGGGACACACCAAATACAGTGCCACACGCTTCGGCAATGTGCTGGGATCCGCCGGATCCGTGATACCGCTCTTTAAAAAACAGATTGCAGCCGGAGGTCCCGTGACGCTGACCGACCGGCGGATCATCCGTTACTTTATGACCATACCGGAAGCCTCCCAGCTGGTTCTGCAGTCCGGTGCCATGGCTGCAAACGGCGAACTCTTCGTACTGGATATGGGAAAACCCATCCGGATACTGGATCTGGCAGAAAACATGATCCGGCTGTCCGGTGCACATGGAATCGAAATCATCGAAACCGGCCTGCGCCCCGGGGAAAAGCTGTATGAAGAACTGCTGGTAAAAACAGAGGAACTGGACAAGACAGAAAACAGCCTGATCTTCATTGAACGGGACACCCCCAAAACAAAAGAAGAAATTGAGAAAAAACTGCTGCTACTTCAGCAGGCATGCAAAACCGGAGACGATGACCATATGAAAGAAGTACTGCGAATCGTCGTACCTACATATAAAAGACCGGAAGCCGTAAACCGGACAGCCGGTGAATCCATGGAAATGAAAATGGCAGTCGAATAACGATATTGTAAAAGAAATGAAACCGCATTTCAAACAGAATATAAAAACCACTCGTCAGATCACAGCAGCGTGATGTAAACGAGTGGTTTTCAGTTTTTCAGTTTTTCAGTTTCTTAGTTTCTCAGTTTTTCCGTGTTTCAATTTCTGTACGGCCCTACTTCAGCTTTTTGATCAACTCCCGGACCCTTTCAATTCTTTCGGGATCACTTATGGTTCCATGCATGGTGGTAGAAACCTTTAGATAATGTTCCGGAATGGAGTGAATCAGTTCCATCGCATCAGAGAAACCAATATCCGGGTTCCCGGACTTCTTCGTATCCCGGCGGGAATTGAAATTGCAATTATGATGAAAACAATCAGCCATGATAACCTCCTGTGAGATAAAAATCAGCGGGAACAGATGGCAGTACCGGTAATTTTAGTAAAACTTGTTGTCCGATTACTCATGAATACGCGGTAATATCCGGTTGATGGTACCGTGATCTTATAAGTATGATTGCCCTTATATACCGTACCAAAATGATAGCCATCGGTTAACCTGCAGATTCCGGAAGTAATGGTTCCATTTGTGGCAATGGTCATCTGTACCGTCTCACCCTTTCTCAGATAGATCATGGGAAACTCTTTGCCTGATCCGGGAGGAAGCGTGATCCCCGAAGTAAAATCGAAAATCTTAAACACCGTACTTGCCTGTGCCGTCATGGCAGCATCCTCACAATAATCCGCAAAAGGCTCCAGTGGAATCAGCAGATATGTAGATAGTACCATAAAAAGAATCAAAATGCGAACCTTTGCTGCAGGTTTTTTAAAAAAATTGCCAATAGAAGATAAAAATGATGGTTTCATAACCCCTCCTTAAGACTTCTCGGAATCATCTTTCTCATCCGCTTCAAAATCGTATTCCAACAGTTCCGGACGATCCAGAATGTCACCCGGTTTTATTCGCAGGTATTGTGCAATACGAGCAATCTGTCTGGCGCTGGGGTTTAACACTTTGCCTCCGATCAGATTAAAAAAAACAGTGTGACCAACACCGGATTTAATTGCAAAATCACTTAATGAACCTGGAAAACGATTCTTTACTTCTTCTTTTATAATGAGTCCGAGTATCTGTGAATAAGATAATCTTTCTTGTGTCATATTCGTGCTTACCCCAGAAAAAAACTATTACGTTTCGTATTTTTATGATATCAAATCAAAAATTCGAAACAGTCCGATATCGGTACTAAACGACGATTTTAATAAAGAAATGTCGAAAAAATATTAGAAATACAGAGAAAACTTCGGCGAATTGATCATAAGCTCCTAAATGACATAAATTATTTTTTGTGTTATACTAAAGGATAGCATATTGTAAATAGAATTCATTATTTGAATACCAGAGTGAGAATAAAGGAATGAAGCTGGTTATGAAAAGAAAAAACACGAAACAAATGCTCTCTGAAAATGTGAAAAAGAATGCATATGAAAAATATATAAAGCGTGGCTGTGACATCATTCTTTCATTTGCGGGTCTGATTTTTTCAACCCCAATCCTTGTTATCGCATCCATATTGATTTTCATTGACGATCCTGGCCCTGTGCTTTTTACACAGAAGAGAGTCGGTGAAAATAAGAAGTATTTCAAACTTCACAAACTGAGAAGCATGAAGCTTTCCACACCTCACGATGTACCCACACATCTTCTGGAGAATCCGGAACAGTATATTCTGAAATGCGGGCACACCATCCGAAGACTCAGCATAGATGAATTGCCGCAGCTGTGGGATATTTTTGTCGGGAACATGAGCATCATCGGTCCAAGACCTGCATTATGGAACCAGTACGATTTAATTGAAGAGCGTGATAAATATGGGGCAAATGATATCAAGCCGGGATTAACCGGCTGGGCTCAGATTAACGGACGTGATGAATTGGAGATTCCGGTTAAGGCCCGTCTGGATGGTGAATATACAGAATGTTTACATAAAAGCAATTTTTCCGCATTTATGATGGATATCAAGTGCTTCTTCGGAACCATCCTTTCTGTACTTCGAAGCGATGGTGTGGTTGAAGGCGGAACCGGTGAGATGAAGAAGAAAGAGGATATCACAGGTTCTTCCAAAAAACTGCTTGCCATCACCAATCATTCCTATATGTTCTGGCAGTTCCGGAGAGAACTGATGGCGGAACTGCAGAAGGAATATGAAGTGGTGATCAGTACCCCATTTGTCGGCCATGAAGATGACTTTGCGGCGATGGGATGCCGCATGATTGAGACCGATGTGGATCGACGGGGAATGAATCCGAAGACCGATCTGAAGCTTTTCAGAACATATTATCAGATGCTGAAGACGGAAAAACCGGATATGGTTATTACCTATTCCATTAAACCCAATGTATATGCCGGCTTCGCCTGCAGTACTCTTAACATTCCATACTGCGTAAATGTACAGGGACTGGGAACCGCTTTCCAGAAAGAACCAATGGCTTCTGTTGTCTCCATAATGTATCGAATTGCCTGCAGGAAAGCAAAAACAGTATTTTTCGAGAACCAGGGAAATGCAAAGGTATTCACTGAACGAAAAATTGTTCCTGCGAGTAAGATTACCGTACTTCCGGGGGCAGGTGTTAATCTGGACTATTATGCGTATGCACCGTATCCGGAGCACAAAGAAACCCGATTTCTGTATCTTGGAAGAATCATGAAAGAAAAAGGGATCGACGAACTGTTTTACGCCATCCGAAAACTCCATGACGAATATGGCGATCAGGTGAAGTTAGATCTGGTGGGATTCTTCGAAGACGAGTACAAGGAACAGGTGGAACAGCTGGTGCAAGATGGAATCGCCGAGTTCCATGGATTCCAGCAGGATCCCAGACCGTTTTATGCCAATGCGGACTGTGTGGTGCTTCCAAGCTATCATGAGGGTATGTCAAATGTACTGTTAGAAGCTGCAGCCACCGGAAGATGCATTGTAACCAGTGATATTCCCGGATGCAGAGAAGCGGTGGACAGTGGGAAGAGCGGACTGCTTTGCAAAGTGAAGGATCAGGAGAGCCTGTATGAACAAATGAAACAGGTAATGGGGCTGTCGAAGGAGAAACTGAAACAGATCGGTGAAAGCGGACGGGAGAAAATGACTGTTGAATTCTGCAAGGAAATGGTTGTGGAGATGACGAGAGAGCAGATCTGGGGCAGGGGTTAATATAACTTTAGAAATATCATTATTGATATGATTCATAGTTAAATGACTTTTACAGTATTAGTTCAGTAAAAAATGCTTGTCTGGCAATTTACTTTAGTACACATTAAGGGAGTTTTTGATGAATTTGACGTTGACAAATTATTGGTGGTTGATAATATGGCTCGTTGGAGCAGGATTTGTTTTTAAAATGATTGTCAACAATGAAAAAAAAGAATTAGTTTTAGGAAAATATGAATATAGATGGTCTATTGGATCTGCATTGCTTCTGGTAGCACCGCTTATTATTTGGTGCGCATTTAGAACCAATGATTTTGGCGATACGGGAGCTTACAGAGATAATTTTAATGCTGCTCCGTTAGCTATTTCTGGTTGGAATTCATATATGCAGACAATTACAAAAGATAAAGGCTTCTTTTGGATAATGTTAGTACTTAAGCAAATTGCAGGAAGTTCTGATATTATGTATTTCTTTATACTTGCGTCAGTTCAAATTGTAACCTTAGCGATGGTATATAGAAAATATTCTTGTGATTATTGGTTCAGTATATTTGTTTTTGTTGCTTCTACTGATTATATATCATGGACTTTTAATACGGTTCGACAGTTTACGGCAGTTGCGTTGATTTTCGGGGCGACAACTTTAATGTTGAGGCGAAAATATGTTCCTATGATTTTTTTAATTCTGATTGCATCAACTATTCATGGATCTGCTTTGCTGATGATTCCATTTTTGTTTATTTTAGATGGAAAAGCATGGAATAAACGAACAATTATAACCATGATAGTTACTGTTTTAGTTATTGTATATGTTAATCAGTTTACTGATGTTCTTCAAAATTTGCTTGAGGAGACACAGTATAATAATGTAGTAAATGACTGGAAGTATTATCAGGATAATGGAACAAATCCAATTCGAGTTCTGGTATATTCTGTACCACTTCTGATGGCTGTAATTGGATTTAAAGCAATTCAACAAGAAAATAATCCTGTATTGAATATGGCAACGAATGCGTCGATTCTTACTACATTGCTTTATGTGATTTCAATGTTTACATCGGGTATTTTTATTGGACGACTTCCAATATACGTAAGTTTATAGCCCATTGTCAAGATAGGAACAAAAAAATTAATGCAGATTTTTCCTCACTCGAAAGAGTGCTATTTTTTTGCCTTTTTTCGGATCTTCAAATTTCTATTAAAAGATCTGAAGCGTTTTTTGTCCCTATTATATCTATAGGGGGTTATAGTTATTATTGAAGCTATCTGACATAAATAAGCTTTCAATGATTGTTCATATTATCTCACGCCCTGAATCTGGGGCATATTCCAAATCCCTATGGCGATAGGTGTCATAACCTTTTTGGGTTCAGGCTGCCAGCCCGCCGCTCTTGCTTTACGGAAGTATCATTATCATCTGCAGATCATGGCTCAGAGGAATGCCGATTCCTCCTTAGATCATCTATGAAATCGCTGCGTATAATTTCGCCTCCTTTCCCGGTCACGGCGATAGAATATCCCGGCTCCCTGCAGATGGTTGTTTTGGAATACTGATATTTAGATGTCAAGGTACAAGTGAAGGATAGAATTTGTCTTTCTACATGTATATCGTTTCTAAAGAAAAATGCGTAAAAAATTATTTATTATCGGCTGAAGAAGAGTTGCGCATTTTGAGAAAAGCTGTAAAATAATGGTTAACGGTTGCAAATTTTATTAAAATACTAAAAATGATGGAGTTTAAGCATGAAGAAATGG
Source organism: Lachnospiraceae bacterium (assembly GCA_051879215.1). Lineage (GTDB taxonomy): Bacteria > Bacillota > Clostridia > Lachnospirales > Lachnospiraceae > TWA4. The sequence continues at coordinate 3,257 of JBJELP010000312.1, read as the reverse complement.
ATTTCTAAATTACCTTATTTTATATTTGTGGTAGGTATTGGAATGGATATATATGTAAATTTAACGGGGAGCTATAAGATTTCTGTGACGGAATCATATATGGATTATATTTTTGCGGGGATTATTACGGTTTCTGTATTATGTTTTTCATTTGTGGCTTTAATTGCAGGCTTTTTTGACAAAAAATATTTTGGATACAAGTTAAGAGATATAATCCGATTTTCTAAATCACCGATAAATATGAAAAAATATATAAGTGTTTCGTTAATAACTATTATTATTGGGGTGACTTTTTTGGCAGGAGATTTTGCAGTAAGTTGCGCTAATGGTATGACTGCATTATTGGTAGCTTTGGTTTGCTTGGAAGGAAATGTTGGTATTGAAATTTATGAAATGCTTACGAACGAAGAGCATATTTGTGATTTGGTTTTAAATAACTTTTCTGTCAATGTTAGAGAGAAAGAGATGGATTTAAAAGAATTTCAGGAACATACCAATAATAGCATTGGAGCGCTAAAGGCTTGTATTGAAGATAAGGATTTTGAGGGAAAGAATAAAGTATGTAATATGCTTGCTGAATTAGGCAAACAAATTTCAAAAAAAGAGGGAAAAGAGGATTATTTTAAATATTATAATTATTTTGATGAGAAAATAAAAGGGTGTATGAATGATTTTGCAATAACGTTCGGCTATAATGAAATGCTGAATTTTGTTGTGAATATATATACTCAACTCAGTGATTTTGAATATGGACGAATAGATCTATACTTAATCCCATTAGAGAATATCCGTTTTTGGAGTGATCAGGATTTACTTGAGAAAAATTATTTTCAACAAATAGGAGAAATTGATTTGTTGGAAATATACAAGAAAAAACAAGTCTTAAATTCCGAAGTGGAACGGATTTTCTTTACATACTTTAAAAGCATTATGGGCAACTGCATATGTTCAGAAAATGTTCGAAATCATCTTGTTGAGATGTATATTGCAGAATTGATGAAGTTACATTGGCAAACGAATGAAGAGGGAATTGATCCAGATATTAGCGGGCTACTAAATATACTTAAATATTATGTTTTGAAAAATAGCAATATTAGTGAAAGGAATTATGTATTTAAGGAAATAGTGAAGCAGGCATTTTATAATAATATGCCGTATAATAAAGAAAAATATTTTGATTTTTTAGCGTTTTCTTTTCAAGCCTTTTATGCTTTTATATTTCGAGAAGAAGAAACACTAAATGAAAAATACAGAGAAGGTTTAAAGAAGACTTTTGAAACAGAATTTGAATCTGAAACAATTTCAAAAATGAGTGCAGCTTTATTGATGAAAATAAATATTCGGGGAATTCTGTTAGCAATGGGGCGTAGAGTTGTAAAGGAATATCATCGAAAAATTGAGAAGAAAAATGATTTATTAGAGGGAAAATTTGAAAATTTTCCTGCCTTTAGTATGGCAAAGTGTACTGTATGGACATTGGAGTTTAATGTCGATTATTTGTTTATGCTTTATCTGGTTTTCTATGATCAAGTTGGCTTCTATAGTATATATAAAGGCTTTTTTGAATGGGATACGTTGAGTCCAGACTGCCAGATTTTTGTATTGGAGCAATTGCAAAATAAATTTGATATTGAAACAGGAAAATTACAAACAAATTTTGTCGAAAAGTATGAAGAGTACGGAGCTCTTTTAAAACATTCCCATACTATTTCTGAACAGAAGCAGAAGCGCATTTTTGAGCATATAATGGAAGAACATACGAAATTAAAGAGTGAGAAAATCGATAATCAAGATCCCGTATGTTTGGATATGGATTATTCGGATGTGATGGCTAAAGTAAATGATATGATGAGAAAGGATGAAATCTTTGGATGGAATCCGGGGTACTCTACAGAGTGTTATGTAAAATTTATTTTGCCAGATTGTATATGTAGAAGGGAGTATCGAACCTTACAGAATACTGCGAGAACAATCAAGGAGGGTGTAGTTAGTGCTGTTCAAAGATATATACAACAGCGGGCAAATAAGTTAACTCTTTCATTTGATTTTGAAGGAGTGAAGAAATTGCTGGACTTTATTAATGAAAATGACTATAATGCCAGAAATTGTTCATTTACAAATGATTTGGCATTGGGATCGCTGCGAAATGAAGCTGATTTTAAATGTTTGGAAGAAAAACTTAGGGCAATTGAACTTGTAAATACCCCTCAGTTTTACGAAAATATGTATTTTCGCAAGGAGAAGTTTTGCTTTAATGTAAAAATTTCAAAAATAGAGTTTCTTGATTTAACAGAAAGAGAATGTGCAAATTTTTTGGAAAGCAACAAATGCTATAATGGATTGTATAATGTAGATGGAGCGTTGATGGCAAAAGAACAAGCGATGAAATCTGTGAGAAAAATATATTGTAAAGAAAGATATTTCTTTAAGTTAATGATAGAATTAGACAAAGGCGATGTGACCCGCATTGAATATAAATATTAAAATCATTTTATAGGGGTAAGATGAATGAACAAGTATAAATATGTTATTAAAAATAAGACGGTGCAGGTGATAGGATATGAAGGCTCCATTACTGTGTACAATATCGAATCCTGGAAGCCGGAAAGAGTAAATTATTATCGTTCACTTTTGGCACATCGGAGAGATATGGACTATGCAAAAGAATATTTGAATCAAATGTTTTTTGATGAAAATACAACCTTAATTGATGGTTCCCTTATGAATAGTGCGATACAATTGCTTGTAAGATGTTTTTCAAATCCAAGAGGAGAAGGACGTAATAACCTTAATAGTGTAAAGGTTTTTCGCATATTTGCAAAAGAAATTGGTGAAGAGGATTTAACTGGAATTTTCAAACAATTTTATGATGCCAGAAATCAAGTTATTGTTCATGATCAGTTAAATTATAAGGATAATATCATTGGTCTAGCTGTAAATAATAACAGTGGAATGGCGGATGAAGTTGCCACTGTGACGATAAGAACAGGATATTTATATAAAAAGAATCAGCTGTTACTATTACGCTTGGTAGATGTGGTAACAAAATACATAGATGTCAAATTAGAAGAACAAAGCAAATATTTGATTTCGGAATATAATAGTGAAGAAATAAAACCTGTCTTAGATGTTATTCGGTGTGAAGATATTCCGATGGCAACTACTTGGTAATAAATTGGTATAGACCACAGCCGCCCTTCCGCATTGGGAAGGACGGCTGCATTTATGAAGGAAATGAAGAAAATGAAAAGGAGGAG
>JBJELP010000311.1:0-5314 GCA_051879215.1 Lachnospiraceae bacterium | reverse complement strand
AGTTGTAATCAATCTCGATGGACTTGACCTTGATGTTGCACAGCGAATTGTCGATTTCACATTTGGTGTATGTTATGCAATTAAAGGGGATATGAAATTTCCGTCTAAATACATGGTAATTGCAGTCCCGGATGAAGTTGGTCTCAGCGGATTTTTTGAAAACAGCGGTGACGGAACCGGAAACCGTACAGCTGCACGATTCAATTTTGACAAATAAATAGAAAGTACGATTGATAAGCAAACGGTCTTCTGGCTGTTTGCTTATCTTTATGGAGGAAAAATGATAACAGTTCATTATGAGCAAAAACCGATATATGACATTTACATCGAGAACAATTATGATAAATTGCAGGAAGCGATCATGAATCTTCCTGATGTTTCTGCAAAGAAAGTATGTATTGTCAGTGAAACAAATGTTGCACCTTTGTATATGGATGAAGTTCGCAGAATTGCAGAAAAGTGTTTCTGCAAAGTGACCGAGTTTATTTTTCCGGCCGGCGAACCAAATAAAAATCTGGATACCGTAGAGAATCTGTATGAATTTCTGATTCTGAATCAGTTTGAAAGAAAAGATATGCTGATTGCCCTTGGCGGCGGTGTCACCGGTGATCTTGCAGGCTATGCTGCGGCAACCTATCTTCGTGGTATTTCTTTTATACAGATGCCGACAACACTGCTCTCACAGGTGGACAGCAGTATTGGCGGAAAGACCGGAGTTGATTTCAGATCCTATAAAAATATGGTAGGTGCTTTTCATCAGCCTTCTCTGGTTTATATAAATCTGAACACCTTAACGACACTGACAGATGAACAGTATTGTGAAGGAATGGGTGAAATAATCAAACATGGTCTGATCCGGGATGCTTCTTATTATAAAATGCTGGAAGAAAAGATGAATCTGATTATGATGCGTGATCCGGATGTCTGCAGAGAAATGATCGCAGTAAGCTGCAATATTAAAAGAAATGTGGTGGAAAATGACCCCAGGGAAAAAGGGGAAAGAGCGCTGTTGAATTTTGGTCATACATTGGGACATGCTGTAGAGAAAGTATGTAATTTCAGGCTTCTTCATGGAGAGTGTGTGGCACTGGGATGTGTGGCTGCATCCTGGATATCCTGGCAGAGAGGCTTGATTTCAGAAGCTGACTACAGAAATATCCGCAATGTAATTGCATCTGCAAAACTGCCTGTTCAGATTGATCAGATCAATGTTTCTGAAGTTATGGAAGCAATCCGTCATGATAAAAAAATGGAAGCAGGAAAGATTAAATTCATTTTGCTTCGTGAAATTGGAAATGCGTTTGTGGATCGTTCGGTTTCCATGGAAGAAATGGAACAGGCACTTCTTCAGATACTTATGGTTTAAATCCGTATTACAGAATTTTTTCAGAGGAAAATGGAGGTTATTTTATGAGAAAGAGCAGGTACATCTTACTGGCTCTTGTAAGTATTGTACTTTTAATTGGATTGGATCAGTATACAAAACATCTTGCAGTTGTATATTTGTATCAGAAGGAACCTATTGTGATTATTCCCGGAGTATTTGAACTGCATTTTCTTGTAAATCATGGTGCCGCATTTGGAATTCTCCAGAATCAGCAGTTGTTTTTTGTTGTGATGACAGCTGTGGTAATGTGTCTTCTGATTTATATCTTTTTTAAAATTCCCATGAACAGGACATATCATTTGCTTCATGGGATTCTGGTCCTTCTTTTTGCAGGTGCGGTCGGCAATTGGATTGATCGTCTGATGAACGGATATGTGGTGGATTTTTTCTTTTTTAAATTAATTGATTTCCCCATCTTCAATGTTGCAGACTGCTATGTTGTGATTTCTGTTTTTTTATTTGTTATTGCTTTTCTGTTTTATTATAAAGATGATGAGGTGGATCAGATATTTGATTATCTGAAACCGGTCAGGAGGAGAAACGGATGAATCAGTACTGCTTTCTTGCCGATCAAAATGCGGAAAATGAAAGAATAGATAAATATCTGACTGATTATCTGAAAAAATATTCCCGTTCATTTTTGCAGAAACTGATTAAAGACTCTCAGGTTCAGGTGAATGGCAGGGTTGTAAAAAGTAATTATCGTCTGCATGAAGAGGACCGAATCGAACTGACAGTTCCCAATCCACTGGAAACGGATATTCTTCCGGAAAATCTGAATCTGGATATTGTATATGAAGATACAGATGTTCTTGTTGTTAATAAACCAAAAGGTATGGTTGTCCATCCTTCTGCCGGTCACAGCAGCGGTACACTGGTAAATGGGTTAATGTATTATTGTAAAGATCAGCTTTCCGGAATCAATGGTGTTTTGCGGCCGGGGATTGTGCATCGAATTGATATGGATACCACGGGGCTTTTGATTGTATGCAAAAATGACTCCGCCCATAACAATATTGCACTTCAGCTGAAGGAACATACCACAACAAGAAGATATCATGCACTGGTAAAAGGAACCTTTAAAGAATCTTCCGGAACGGTAGATGCACCAATTGGAAGAAATCCCAATAACCGTTTAAAAATGGCGATTAATTATGAACATGGAAAAGAGGCAGTGACACACTTTCGTGTATTGGAACAATTCCGGGATTGTGCATACGTGGAATGTATTTTGGAAACAGGACGAACCCATCAGATTCGTGTTCATATGTCCAGTATCGGTCATCCGCTGCTGGGAGATACCGTGTATGGCGGTCCGGCAGTAAAAAATGTGCAGGGACAGATGCTTCATGCTAAAATAATTGGTTTTACACATCCATCAACCGGAAAATACATGGAGTTTGACTCGGAATTGCCTGAGTATTTTCAGGATATCTTAAATAAATACAGACGTACTGTATAAATAACCTCCTTCTGACTCATACTAGAACTGCTGTCCATGCAGGAAAATGAGTATGGCAGAAGGAGGTTTTTATGTTAAAATATCAGGATAATTCCAATCAGAACAACAGCAACCAGAGCAATCGCAGCAACCAGAGCAACCGCAGCGAACAGAACAACAGCAACCAGAGCAATCGCAGCAACCAGAGCAACCGCAGCGAACAGGACAACAGCAATCAGAGCAATCGCAGCAACCAGAGCAACCGCAGCAATCAGAGCAATCGTACGAATCAAAGCAACCGCAGTGAACAGAACAACAGCAACCAGAGCAATCGCAGCAATCAGAGCAACCGCAGCGAACAGAGCAACCGCAGCAATCAGAGCAACCGCAGCGAACAGGACAACAGCAATCAGAGCAATCGCAGCAACCAGAGCAATAACAGTAACCGCTATGAAAATAACAGCGGAAATAATTGTCATCGATAAATCTGTATGTATTAAAAATGTCGTTTTATCATAAATCGGCATATGATAATATAAAATACAGAAAGTAAAACACATGAAATATGTATATGGTTTACCGGTGCCGTCTGATCTGGATGGCACCGGTATTCGTGCTGCAATACTGGATACCGGAATTGTCCGACATCCTGATTTTGATCAGCGTATCCTGCTTTTTAAAGATTTTGTGTATGGGAAAAAGAGTATGTATGATGATAATGGGCACGGAACGCATGTGGCGGGTATTCTGGCAGGGAATGGTACAGCGGGAAAAAATCAGATTCGTGGAATTGCACCGGGCGTTCAGCTCCTCGCATTAAAAGTACTGGATGGGAAAGGAAATGGAAGTTTAAAACATATTTTGAAAGCACTTGACTGGCTGTTGTTGTATCATAGCAAATTTCATATCCGAATCATCAATATTTCAATTGGCACGATACCGGATCGGGATACGGGAGAAGGTTCGGATTTTATGAAGAAACTGGATCAGTTATGGGATCAGGGAATCTGCATTTTTGCTGCAGCAGGAAATGCGGGACCGGAAAAGGGAAGCGTGACCAGTCCCGGGATTAATCGGAAACTGATTACAGTTGGATGCTGTGAATCATTCCCTTTATATATTGATCGATGGAACACCAGAACGCAGTATTCCGGCCGGGGGCCGGTGGAAGGAAACTGTGTTGTCAAGCCGGAAATAGTTGCTTATGGGAAAAATATTCTGTCCTGCAACCATATGTACTTATACGGACAGAAGCCGTATATACAAAAAAGCGGAACCTCCATGGCAGTACCCATGGCAGCAGGTTCCGCTGCATTATTATTACAGAAATATCCCATGCTTTCCAATGGCCAGGTAAAAATCTGCTTCCATGAAAGCTGCAGAAAACTATTGATTCCACGGAATCAGCAGGGATGGGGGCTGATTCAGCCTGTTGATCTGATTGCGGCAGGAGATTTACTCGTCAGCAAGAGACTCCCATAATTCATATAGTTGCTCCAGCTGCTGCTTGAGCTCTTCCTGTTCCTGATGAAGTTCAACCAGCTTTCTGGTATTGGTATATACTTCTTCCTGCGTCAGCAGATCATTGATTTCCCCGTCACGTTCTTCCAGTTTCTGAATCTGTTCTTCTGTTTTGAGAAGATCATTCTGTCGTTTTCGTTCTTTTGCCTGTGCTTCCTTTGCTGCTTTCCATTCGGCCTTTGTATCAACTGTTTTTACCTGGCGGACGGGAGCAGCAGATATCTGCGTACGATTTTTATCAGCGAGAGCAAACAGTTCAGGAGATTTTTCAATATAATAATCATAGTTCCCGATAAAGTTTATAAATTGATTGTGATACAATGACAGAATTCTTGTGGCTGTCTGGTTGATAAAAAAGCGATCATGAGAAACAAAGAGAACAGTACCGGTATAATGTGTTAATGCATTCTCCAGAATTTCTTTGGAAATCATGTCCAGGTGATTGGTTGGCTCATCCAGAATCAGGAAATTTGCATCAGAAAGCATAAGCTTTGCCAGAGACAATCGGCCTCGCTCACCACCGCTGAGATCCCGGACCATTTTAAAAACATCATCTCCGGTAAATAAAAATGCAGCCAGAAGATTACGGATCTCCGTATTTGTCATATCCGGGAATTCGTCGCCCAGTTCATCAAACAGTGTTTTATCTTCATTGAGGAGCTGCTGCTCCTGATCGTAATAACCAATCTGTACCTTGCTTCCGGTGGTTATTTCACCGGCATCTGCATCGATCATCTGGTTGATGATCTTTAACAGGGTGGTTTTTCCGGTACCGTTATCACCGATGACTGCAAGACGTTCACCACGTTTGATGTCAATATCTGCATTTTCGAAAAGACACAGATTTCCGAAGGATTTGGACAGACCTCGAATGGTCAGAACATCATTGCCGCTGACAACGGCAGGATGAAATTCAATGTGCATGCTGTCATTCAGTACCATGGGTTTCTCAATGCGCTGCATTT
>JBJELP010000310.1:0-5316 GCA_051879215.1 Lachnospiraceae bacterium | reverse complement strand
AGAAACAGCTGACCGGCATGCACCGTTGTGCTCTTACCATTAATATCTACAATTCCTTCTCCGGATAATACGGCGTGAAGATGATATCCCGGCCTTGCAGCAGGGCCCCATGATTTGGTGTTGGTACTAATTTCCACACCACACATTTTCAGGAATAAATTGTCCTGCGGTTTGGAGTATTCAATCAATAGCCGGTACTTTTTGGTCTCCATATAATTTTCTTCACTCATAAACTGCTTTCCCCTGTTGAATTCCACAATATTTCGAAAATGTAAACTAATTCCGAAACAGACTTTAATTCTCTACAAATAGACGGAAAACACGGTCCTGTCCACAGGAATCATAATTGATGAAATCCTGTGGTTGATCTGTGAACACGACCCTGTATTCTGTTTTTTCATTGCAGAAAGGTATGATACAACTTTCTGCAATGAAGTAAGATGAGGTGAATAACCGGTGTCCGCACCCATAGTAAAACAGACACCCGGTTATAAACTAAGATCAGCAGATCCGATTACAGCTTGCCGCCGGATGTGGCGATACCTTCGATGAACTGCTTCTGGAAAATCAGATACAGAACAATCATAGGCAGACATGCCATCAGCGCTGCAGCCATCAATTCAGGATAGTTATTGGAAAACTGACCCTGCATTTTTGCCAGGCCGGCTGACAAAGTTGTACTGGATGCGTTGGAAGCAACGATCATGGGCCACATCAGATCTTTGAAAGCAAATACTGCGGTAAAAATACCAAGAGATACCATTGCAGATCTTGTGAGGGGAGCCATGATCAGCAGGAATTTCTGACCGATATTACATCCGTCAATACCTGCCGCTTCTTCCAGGTCTTTCGGAAGACCCTGATATCCGGTTTTCAGCAGAAATGTACCGAAAGCGGTAACCATACCGGGGAAAACCAGACCAAATATAGTGTTCAGTGCATGCAGGTTGGAAACCATAACGTACTGAGGAATGATGAAAATCTGGCTGGGAACCATCATCTGAATCAGAACCAGTGAGAACAGGAAATTCTTTCCGGGGAATTTCAGACGTCCGAATGCGTAGCCTGCCATAGTAGCTGTTAATACGGCACATACCACACGGAAGAAGATCATCAGTAATGTATTCTTATACAAATAGAAGAAATTATAACTCTTCCATACGGATTTGAAATTATCCAGATTCCATGAACTGGGGAAAATAATAAAGGGATTTACTGAAGTTGATTCCGAAATTGTTTTAAATGCTGTCAGGAACATCCATGCGAAGGGGACAATCATAGTGATTGATGCACAAATCAGGATGACATGAATGACAGCCTGGACAACTTTTTTCTTAGCTGCATAACTTTCCATTCAAAAACCTCCTAATTGTAGAATACCCATTTCTTCTCAGATGCCTGAAGAAGTTTGGTAATACCCAGAATGATTACCAGCATAACGACAACAATGGCAGCACCGTAACCACGGTTTGCTTTCGTGAATGCGTAATCGTAGAACAGATATACAACAGACTGTACAGATTTCAGTGCCTGATTTGTATTATCCATTACCATGTAGATTAAGTCAAATACCTGTAAAGCACCAATGATACGGGTCTGAAGGATAAAGAATAACGTAGGGCTTAACAGCGGGATTGTGATGTAGAAGAACTGGCTGATACCTGTTGCACCATCAATATCGGCTGCTTCATAATAGTCATGGGGGATTTCCTGAAGACCAGAGATGAACAGGATCATATTATAACCCACAATTGACCACACACCGATGATTGCAATGGCAATCCACGCTACTCTGCTGTCAGATACCCATGCAATATCGGTACCAAACAGATGATTCAGCAGACCGAATTTCTGATTGTACAGGAATCTCCAGACCATCGCTACTGCTGCAGGAGCTGCAACCATGGGCAGGAAGAAAATGGTACGATATCCGCCGCGGAACGCAATCTTACGATTCAGGAATACCGCAAGGATCAGTGCAATCACAACTGAAAACGGTACTTCAATGATCGCATACTTGAATGTGTTCACCAGACTTCCCCAGAATTCTCCTGACTGGAAAACCTTGGAATAGTTGTCAAAACCTACAAATACATTACCCATACCAAAGTTTCCGGTCTTACAGAATGACTGATAAATGGTATAGGCAATCGGATAGAAGTTCAATACGATCAGACCGATCATGGTGGGGGCTACAAAAGCAAGACCCCAGATGGCTTCGTTCTTCTCTGCTTTTGTCATCTTCTTCCGAGATGTTTTGGGAGCACTCATGTGTTTTCCTCCTTTGATTATTTCATACAGAAGCCTGTCAGCGCAACTGACAGGCTCCTGTCCTAATCAATGATCATAATCTATTGAACAGATTATTATTCGTTAGCCAGTGCTTCGTTCATTTCTGCTGCCAGAGCATCCAGAACTTTGTCTGCTGTAGAAGGATCGTTCCATACTTCTACCAGAGCGGGCTGATATGTATTCCATCTGGAAGTGTACTTGGAGTAGGGACGGAATACCAGAGTACCTTCTTCTTCCATTCTCAGGAATGCGGAGATATCCATACCTTCAAATGCGTTTACAAATGCATCAGAGCATCCCTTATAGCCGGCCATGGTGACGCCCAGTTCAGCCTGCTTCAGCTGCATTTCTTTGGATGTAAACCATTCAATGAGGCTCCAGCATGCATCGGGATTCTTTGTATCGCTGGAAGCCGCCCAGCCAAGACCGTTGTACATGGTACATCTTTCACCTTCGTCAGCCTGTCCGTTGCCATTTGCATCGTAGTAAGGCAGTAATGCCCAGCCGTACTGATCGCGATGTTCATCCTGATAGAATGTATTAATCATCCAGGAACCCTGTGTGATCATACCTGCCATCTGGTTGTTAAACAAAACGTCTGTGCCATTTTCAGCAACCATAGCCTGAGAACAGAATACGTCACTGCACAGTTTGCCGATGAATTCAAAAGCTTTCTTGGTGTTGGGATCATCCCAGCCGGACTTCTTGTGATCTTCTGTAATGACACATCCGCCGTAATCGTAGATGATATTCCAGTAACCATCCTGATCATTGGAAGTATTCATAACTGCACCGTAATATTCACCGTTGCCTGCTTCAGTAATCTTCTTACCTGCTTCATAGAAATCATCCCATGTCCAGTCATCTGTGGGATATGCTACACCTGCTTTATCAAAGATAGCCTTGTTGTACAGCAGAGCGATGGTATCATGATCCTTCGGTACTGCATACTGTTTGCCATCCATAGAGTACAGTGTGTTGATTCCTTCATAGTAGTTGGACAGATCTGTCACTTCAGACTTGGAGATATAGTCTGTCAGATCCAGTAATTTGTCTGCCTCCATGTACATCTGTACGTTGTTGGAATGCATCCAGAATACATCGGGCATTTCTCCGCCTGATGCACCTGCTTCAAGAAGTGTCCAGTAGTTATCCCAGTCAACAACCTGGATGTTTACCTTGATTCCGCTCTGTTCGGTCCAGAGATCAGCAATTTCCTGAAGCCCCTTTAACTGTGTATTGTCCCAGATCTTTACTTCAATGGGAGCATTTCCGCCAGCGGAGCTGTTGTCGCCGGAGTTGTTGTCAGATGAGCCGCCGCCGCATGCAGCCAGTGACATTGCCATTACACCGGTCAGAGCCAAAGCCATAAATCTTTTACTCTTTTTCATATAGTTCCTCCTAATAATGTAAATAATTTGTACCCCTGAGTTTACTTTTCTCCGGGAAGGTACTTTCATATTACATGAGGCGAAGTCAAGCTTACATGGTATTATGTAATATAAACCTGCATTTTTGTTATATTTAGTTCTTTCTCTTTTTTAACTAAGAATCTGTCTATTATTTTGTTAATATTCCCGATTTTACGTTTTTTTCTGTTATTTTATCCAATTTTTCTTTTAATTATACCCGTTTCATTTCGTTTTTATCAATAAATCATTTTTTCTATTCCAAAAAAATGCTATTAAAAAAAATGAGTTTTTACAAAATAACTAACAAAAATGCACATCACAAAATCACTCGTATAATCACATTTAATTTGTCCTGTGCATAAATTAATATGAAAACGGCTGTTAAAGGTGGAGTATCATGATTGCCTTTTTAAACCCTCTCTCTTCTGAAGAAGAAACAACTTATCTCAGAGAGGCTGCGGCCGGTAACAGAAATGCCCGGAAAAAACTGATTGAACATAATATGCGTCTGGTTGCACATATAGCAAAAAAATATACTTCCACAGCCCGGGATCCGGAAGATCTGATATCCATCGGAACCGTAGGACTGATCAAAGGGATTGATACCTACAGTGAAAGAAAAGGGAGCCGTCTGGCAACCTATTGTGCCAGATGTATTGAAAATGCTATCCTCTCGCAGATGCGTTTTTTGTTCCGATGAAGCAGTCCTTTGTGAAAACGCAGGAATTCGCGGAAGGAATATTTCAAAGATCGAATTAAAGAATAAAGAGCAGGTGTTCAAACCTTACCGTGTTTGCTCACCTGCTCTCATTTCAGCTGCTGCCTCGACTACTGCATCCAGCAGCTGTACCTTCTGTTCGGAAGGACAGCTCAGTTTTTGGATATATTGATAGACCAAACTTGCGTGGACACCGGCAACCCGCTTTGCCAGTTCACGCTTCTCTGCTTCCGTCTTTGGATAATGGACAATCAAATGGATTGGAGTACTTGTTTTGGCGATACCACGCACCTCCCCCGGTAGTTCAGTCTATGAGAGAGAAGTTGTCCGCTATTCCCGCGATATAGAGAATGTCAAAGACACATTGAGCGCCGATTAAGCGCAAATTGACAGGTTCCAGAAAAGAGGGTGACTTCTCATGGAGTATCTGGTTTTTTGTCGATGATATGGAAGAGATTGCTGATACAGAAGCGTTGATTTCACTGATGAGCTGCTTCTACTTCGATAATGTTTTTATGGAAAAATCAGATTATTATGTTTCATTCATACTATGAAATTTATGAGTGACTTATAAATTTGCTAATATCTTGTTTAGTGTGAGTCAATCTTCTACAATGAGTATGCTGAAACAAGCAAATACGATTTTGGAGGTATTTCTAATGCTGAACGAAAATGTTATGAAACTGCTGAAAGCAAGTATGTGGGATCTGGCTACCTGCGCGGACGGCGAACCCAACGTGGTACCTGTTGCGTTCAAAGATGTGACCGAAGACGGCAGGCTGGTAGTGGGCGATGTATTCCTGGAAACCACCCTGAACAACATCCAGGCGAACGGTGGAAAAATTGCCATCTCCGTCTATGATGCACAGAATCTGGAAGGATATCAGATCAAGG
>JBJELP010000309.1:0-23382 GCA_051879215.1 Lachnospiraceae bacterium | reverse complement strand
AAGGCATTTCTGTGACGATTTATCCTCGGGGAGAAGCGGTGGAAGGAACCTTGTATGCAGAGAACTGTCTACAGCGAAAAAATCAATATGAATATTTTCTGGGGGGAAACCAGCCCCTGGCTGTCATCCGTTCATCCCATACGGATAAACCAAAGCTTTTGCTGCTGCGGGATTCCTTCAGTGACTGCATGGTGCCGTTTCTTGCAGACGCATTCAGTGAAATCCATCTGTTTGATCTGCGATACAATCATACCAGCGTTACAGACTATATCAGAGACAGACAGATTGACCGGGTGGCGGTCATTTATGGATTTCAGACCTTTGTGACTGACACCAATATGTCTCATGTCAATTGACGGACTGTTTCATGCCTGATACGTGAAAAAGCAGCGAATGAAGCGGAAGAAAATGGCATGCATATTTTGAAAATATGACTGGGCGAAAACCGTTTTATATGATAGACTGATAAAACACCTGTCCATAATCAAATGGCTCTGATCAGAAATATCTATCGTATATCAAATGGTTCTGATCAGAAATATCCATCGAAAGGAGAACGTATGAAAAGAATTGCTTCATGGTTATTCATCGCTGTTATGTGCATTTCACTGGCAGCATGCGGGGGAACAAAAGAGGAAAAGTCAGATACCGTCGGCGGCAAGACCGCGGCACTTTTTCTGGATGAACTGAAAGCCAACGGAGAGATTTCCAATCAGGAACTGGCAGATGTGATTCTGGAAAAGTCACAATTTGAATTTGCTGCGGCATCCATGGAAGTGGAACCGGGTCTTCTGACCGGTTTCGGCAACACAGAAATCACCGGATTTCAGGATGGTGTCATGTTCGGCCCTGTAATCGGAACCATTCCTTTTATCGGTTACGTATTTACTGTTGAAGACGGCACCAATGTGGATGATTTTGTCGCGCTGCTGAAGGACAACGCGGATCTTCGCTGGAATATCTGCACAGAAGCAGAAGAAATGACTGCTGAAAAATCCGGAAGCAGGGTTTTGTTTGTTATGGGTCCCCGGTCATTCGAGGAAGGAGAAACCGAATAATCGGTTCTGATCTCTGCATAAAATAGTCCATAGTATTGTATTATGGAGCAGCAGTATGAAGAAAAAATGGAAATCACTGATTGTGTGTATTGCAATTCCTCTGGCAGTTGGTGCCGTATCAGCGTTTTTCACAAAAGAGAATATGGCTGTATTTGATACAGTTCAAAAGCCACCCCTTTCACCGCCGGGGTGGCTTTTTCCTGTGGTCTGGACCATACTATATATCCTGATGGGGATTGCGTCCTGGCTGATTTACAAAGAAGCATATCGTCGTCCCTATGCAGCAGATGCATTGATTCCCTACGGAATTCAGCTGTTTTTTAATTTCTTCTGGCCCATCATATTTTTCAATTTCAGCCGCTATCAGCTGGCTTTTATCTGGCTGCTGATCCTGTTGTTTTTTATTGTCCGCTGTATTCAGTCCTTTGACGAATGGAATACCACAGCGTCTGCACTTCTGGTCCCGTACATGATCTGGGTCATTTTTGCAGGCTATCTGAATCTGGGCATTGCAGTTCTGAACTGAAACGGTTTATTTTTTATTTCCGAATAATCCGCGGAGAATGGCGGAAGAACCCGAACGCATAACGGATTTCAGTGCAGTGGATGCAGCACGTTTGGCAATGGTTTCCGCATCTGTTTTTTTACCGCCGGCCACAGAGTTGACAATATTGGTTCCCACTGAGTTGATGACAGAGGAAACAGCGCTGTTGGCAGCTTTCTCAACGGCTTTTTTCCTGGCAGCGGCTTCCTTGCTCTTTTTCTTTGCGGCGGCAGCGTTTTCTGCTTCCTGTTTTTTCTGTGCTTCCAGTTCATCGGCAGCTTTCTGCAGGATTTCGAAAGCAGATTCCCGGTCAACGGTTTCACGGTATTTCAGATCGAATTCATCCGCCGAAATCATTGACTGAATGAGTCCGGCATCCCCGGGGCCCATTTTACTCTGGGGAGGAAGAATAAAGGCACGTTCCACCACGGAAGGGGTACCATTCTCATCCAGACAGCTGACGAGAGCTTCTCCGACACCGAGCTCCATCAGCACATCCTGTGTCCTGAATGCCGGATTTTCCCTGAATGCCTTTGCAGCTGCCCGGACTGCCTTCTGTTCCGCAGGTGTATAGGCACGAAGGGCATGCTGAATCCGGTTGGAAAGCTGAGCCAGAACTTCGTCGGGAATATCGGAAGGACTCTGGCTGATGAAATAAATGCCAACTCCTTTGGAACGGATCAGTTTCACAACCTGAATGATTTTCTGCAGCAGGGATTTGGAAATGTCCTGGAACAGCAGATGTGCCTCATCAAAAAAGAATACCATACGGGGCTTGTCCGGATCTCCCACTTCCGGAAGTTTTTCAAACAGTTCCGTCAGCATCCAGAGCATGAATGTTGAATATACAGTGGGTTTCTGAATCAGTCTGGTACTGTCCAGAATATTGATATAGCCCCGCCCATTGGAATCCGTGCGCATCCAGTCCCGGATATCCAGAGCGGGTTCCCCGAAGAACTGTTCGCCGCCTTCCTCTTCAAAGGCCAGGAGAGCACGCTGAATGGCGCCGATGCTGGCAGAGGAAACATTACCGTATGTAGTAGTGAATTCTGCCCGGTTGTTTCCAACAAACTGAAGCAGCGCACGCAGATCCTTCAGATCCAGAAGCAGTAGACCGTTATCATCGGCAACCCGAAAGGCAATATTCAGAACACCGCACTGGATTTCAGTCAGTCCCAGCAGCTTTCCAAGCAGTACGGGGCCCATATCCGAAATGGTTACACGGATGGGGTGGCCCTTCTCTCCCCAGATATCCCAGTAGCGGGCAGGGAAACTTTTATATTCAAAATGATCGATACCAAAGCCGGCGATACGTTTCTGCATACTCTCCGAATCCTTACCGGGTTCACACATACCGGAAAGGTCGGATTTCACATCAGCAAGAAATACCGGAACGCCCATATCGGAAAACGATTCAGCCAGAACCTTTAATGTGATGGTTTTACCGGTACCGGTGGCACCTGCAATCAGACCGTGTCGGTTGGCCATATTGGGCAGCAGACAGATATTTCTGTCAGACTGCGCAATCCAGATTTTATGATCACTGTACATAAATACTCTCCTTTTTTTGATAATTTGATAATCGCAGATCTGGCGGTTTCCTGCGGAAAGGATTCAATCGGCAGAACGATGAATCGAGTTTCAAGCCGGAATCATTATCTATAATTTATCATATCACGGGTTCTGGTACAATAAAAAATACAAGATCAAAAGATAAAAAAATGGCAGCGGATTGGAAAAGAGCGGAAATTCGTGTATCATGGAATCATGAAAGACAGATCCGCAAAGGAAGCGGATGATGGGAGGAATGAATAATGAACTTTGAGATACAGATCCTGGATTGGATTCAGGATGTATTCCGGTGTCCGTTTCTGGACACGGTGATGCCGTTGATCACGGCACTGGCCAATGGAGGTGTGTTCTGGATTCTCCTGGCTCTGGCATTGACCATGCATAAAAAAACAAGACCACTGGGAATCACATTGATTTTATCCATGGTGCTGGAAGCAGTCTGCTGCAATCTGATTCTGAAACCGCTGGTGGCAAGGACACGTCCCTTTGAAATCAACCGGACCGTGGAACTTCTGATTGGAAAACCGCTGGATTATTCGTTCCCTTCCGGTCATACAGGCTGTTCATTTGCTGTGACAGGTGCCTTGTTTTTCGGCAGGAGCCGCGGATGGGCCCCTGCCTGTGTACTCAGCATTCTGATTGCATTCTCCAGATTATATCTGTATGTCCACTTTCCCACGGATGTTCTGGCAGGTCTGTTGATTGGACTGGCCAGCGGATGGGCAGCAGTAAAACTATTAAAGTCTGCAGATAAATTGCGGCCTGATAAGAATTAGAGTTCGTACATGGATAAACGGAGGGTATTATCCTCATCGTATTCAATTTCCTTGGAATACAGTTTACAGATATTGATCTGCTGAACCGGGTCAAGGGTGCCGGTTTTCAGCCAGATATCGATATCCAGAATCTGAATCATACAGCTGCTGATCAGTGCAAACCGTACAGCGTCCAGCAAAGCCCCGTCGATTCGGGCTTTCATGAAGTGACGATACAGGAAGTAGATCAGCAGCTGTTCGTATTCATAGAATTTTTCCTGATAAAAATCTGCAAATTCTTTTCGCGCCGACAGTATTCGAGAACTGTTTTTCTTAAGGGATTTTAACTGATTCCACCAGTTGGGATCATTGATTTCCAGAGACAGAAAGAAATCCAGAAGGGAATCCAGGGGAGTTTCATTCCAGAAACGGACAGAAAAATCTTTAAAATCCGACGGCAGTTCGAAGCAATCGGTGTCTTCTTCCTCGCCGGATGGAAACATCAGTGTATCCAGTGTGTTCTGCATCCGGCAGGCTGTGCGGAAGAGAGAATTCATTAATTCGTCAAAATCAGCAATTGATTTTCGTTTAACAGGGGAAGAATCGCTTTTGATCTGATGAAACAGCTGATCTCGCATGGAAAACAGCGTCTGTTCAATTTTTTCTTCAAAACAAATATCTTCATCTTTGGAAATTTCATTCTCCAGACCATCTTCCAGCAGTTCAAATTCCGGAAATCCGGTTTCCAGCAGAATGAGTCGTGCTGCTTCTTCACAGCAGAGTCCCAGTCCGGCTTCCTCTCCATTGAGAAACCAGTCGTAATAACGGGGGTGGTGTGTGCAGATCTGGCTGAGATGCTCTTCCCCCAGGTGGATAAAGATATCACAGAGATTACAGTCGTTGAGAAAGGGGCAGCGCTCATCAGCTGTCTGGATGAAATGTGCCGGCTCATCGGTTTCTTCCGAAGGGAGAGCGATATGCTCTCTTAATCGCTTTCCGAATGCACCGGGAACCTGCTGATAAAAGGAAAGGGTATCGGAATCGATGTCAATTTCCCACTCGGTACAGCAGCTGTCCGTACAGCGGGAAGAAATACACTGAAAATTCTTATAATAAGAAGGTCTGCGGATATATCCCATTTTTTTTACCTCACCTGATGCGATACAGTCCGGTGAAGGGGGGATTGGGCTGTACCGTTTGATATTTTTCCTGTAAGTATATCAGATATTGCCTTTCCTGCAAATATGAAACGAAAGAAATCTGTTTGTCTCCCGAAGGCAAATTTTTTTGCCCCGGAACTCAAAAGTATGCTATAATGGAAAACAGACCGGCATTGCCCGCGAGAATGCGCAGGGATTCGGAGATGTATTATGTCAGATAAAGCTGACCCGAATTTCGCGCTAGGACTTGCGGGCGAGTCTTGAATTTTATAATATGGAGGAAATAATATGTATATCACCTGTTTAGATCTGGAAGGCGTACTGGTACCTGAAATCTGGATCGCATTTGCTGAAGCCAGCGGAATCCCTGAATTAAAACGTACAACCCGCGACGAACCTGATTATGATAAGCTGATGAAATGGCGTCTTGGCATTCTGAAGGAACACAACCTGGGCCTGAAAGAAATTCAGGAAACCATCGCGAAAATCGATCCCATGCCCGGTGCAAAGGAATTTCTGGATGAACTGCGTTCATTCTGTCAGGTAATCATTATCAGTGATACCTTTACACAGTTTGCCTCTCCTCTGATGGAGAAACTGGGATGGCCCACCATTTTCTGCAATTCACTGGAAGTGGCTCCTGATGGGGAAATTACAGGCTTCAAAATGCGTATTCAGGATTCCAAACTGACCACGGTAAAAGCACTGCAGTCCATCGGATACGATACCATTGCCAGTGGTGACAGCTACAACGATCTGGGTATGATTAAAGCAAGCAAGGCAGGTTTCCTGTTCCGCAGTACAGATAAAATCAAAGCGGACAATCCGGAACTGCCCGCTTTTGAAACATATGATGAATTGATGGAAGCAATCAAAAAGGCCATGGATTAAGTCTTTCTGAACTGAAAAATTGAGTTAGCATTTATATACGATCTTTCCGGCACAGATGGTATAGTGTACCCTGCCGGGAAGTTCCCAGCCGGTGAATGGACTGTTGGTCGCTTTGGACGCATAGCGGTCAACGGTCCAACGTTCTTTTTCACCGAATATAACAAGGTCGGCAGGAGCTCCTTCGGTTACACTTCCCGGTACCATACGGTAAAATTCGGCAGGATTTTTGCTCATACATTCCATCAGCTGCAGCAAAGTCAGATGACCGGGTTCCACAAGAGAGAGGAGACCAAGACCGAGAGACGTCTCCAGACCGGTGATTCCGCTGGGAGCCTTTGCCAGTTCCTGTGCCTTTTCTTCTGGGGTATGAGGAGCGTGATCGGTTACGATCATATCGATGGTTCCGTCTTTCAGTCCTTCAATGATGGCCAGACGGTCCTCTTCGGTACGAAGGGGCGGATTCATGCGGGCCAGTGTGCCGTATTTCAGCACCGCTTCATCGGTCAGTGTAAAGTGGTGGGGAGTTGCTTCCGCATGGATATCGGCACCGAGTTTTTTTGCAAGACGAACCAGCTCCACTGAATTCCTGGAGCTGATATGCTGAATACAGACAGAGGCTTTGGTGTGCAGAGCCAGCATACAGTCTCTGGCCACCATGACATCTTCTGCCGTTCTGGATGCACCGCCGTAGTTCAGCTGACGGGAAATCTCACCCTGATGGACACCCGGCTGTGCAATAAAGAGGGGATCTTCTTCATGAAGACTGATGGGCAGATCCAGATCTCTGGCTTTCATCATGGCCTCCACCAGAAGCGCTTCATCCATGATGGGAATTCCGTCATCAGTAAAACCGGCAGCACCGGCATCGGCCAGAGCATCCATATCCGTCATCCGGCTGCCCTTCAGATCATGGGTAATGGCAGCCGCCTGCAGCACATGGATTCCGGTCTGCTCCCCTTTTTTCTGATTCTGTAACAGGGTTTCCACGTTGTCCACCACAGGTTTTGTGTTGGCCATACAGACAACGGTGGTGAATCCGCCGCGGGCAGCAGCAGCAGCACCGGTAAATATATCTTCCTTTTGTGTAAATCCGGGATCACGAAAATGCACATGGGTATCCACCAGACCAGGTGCTACAACCAGTCCGGCAGCATCAATGACATCCGCCTGTTCCGCCTGCAGATTCTTACCGGTTTTTACAATCTGCGAACCATCGATCAGCACATCCATCACTTCATCGGTATTGGTTACAGGATCGATTACGCGTCCGTTTTTAATTAAAATCATGATGTTACCTCTTTCTAATCCGATTTCTAAATGGTTTCAGGATGATAATAGCAAAAGATGAAGGGTAGTTCAAGGCGTATAAGAGAAATGGAGGGCAAGCTATGGATCAGACAGCAGTATTTCTTTCACCTGTGGGCAGGCTGTATTTGCTGGCGGATGAAAAAGGACTGAAAGAATTGTCTCTGGGAGATCAGACAGACACGGCAGAACAGAAAGATCCGGATATGGTCTGTGATCGGGATGACAATTCTGTGACAGCGAAAATTCTTCTGGAAACAAAGGACTGGCTTCGGCGGTATTTTGCCGGTGAAAAGCCGGAGATAACAGAATTGAAACTGAATCTTTCAGGCACTGCATTTCGTCAGAAAGTCTGGAAAATTCTCTGCGAAATTCCCTACGGCGAGACCGTAACCTATGGGCAGATTGCAGAACGGATTGCCCGGGAAGAAGGGAAGAAAAAAATGTCGGCACAGGCCGTGGGCGGTGCGGTGGGACATAATCCCATTGCCATAATTGTACCATGCCACAGAGTAATCGGATCCGATGGCAGTCTGACCGGATATGCATATGGATTGGAAATGAAACGTCGGCTGCTGGAACATGAATATGCCTGGAGGAGAGATAAATGGTAAAAAACTATAAAATGGTGATTTCCTATGACGGTACCCGTTATTTCGGATGGGAACGTCAGGCAGCAACGGATATGACCATTCAGGGAAAAATCGAGTCCGTTCTTTCAAAAATGACCGAAAAGGAAGTGACCATTCAGGGGGCAGGGCGTACCGACGCCGGTGTACATGCCAGAGGCATGGTGGCCAATGCCCGATTGGATACGGATAAAACAGTGGATGAAATTCGTGATTATATGAACCATTATCTGCCGGATGATATCTGTATTCTCGAGATCAAAAAAGCGGGAGACCGATTCCACAGCCGATATAATGCCATGGGGAAAACCTACTGTTACACTTGTTATACCGGTAAATTAAAGCCGGTATTCGACAGAAAATATGTAACCATTCTGGATGAAACACCGGATGTGGAGAAAATGCGTCAGGCGGCATCCCTTTTGGTGGGAACCCATGATTTTGCCAGTTTCTGCGGCAATCCCAAAATGAAAAAATCCACAGTACGTAAGATTTTTGATATTCAGATCCAGCAGAATGGTCCCTATCTGACCATGACGTATCATGGAAGCGGATTTTTGCAGTATATGGTGCGGATTCTGAGCGGAACACTTCTGGAAGTGGGCTTTGGAAAAAGAACACCGGAAAGCATGACAAAGCTTCTGGAGGCCCGGAAACGTGCTCTGGCAGGAGCAACGGCCCCCGCCAGAGGATTATGTCTTTTAAAAGTGGATTATGATATGTCCGAAGAGAGTCAGAGTAAAGAAAGTCTGTCTGCAGACTGACAGGTTACAGACTGAAACGGTCCTGCAGTTCACGGAAAGAATGAATGATATATCCCCTGTTGCCGGGTTTTCTGAAAAATCCGCTGTTGATTTCATCGGAATCCGATTCGGAAATCATAAAGCGGATCCGGAAGGGGATATCTTCGTATTCCAGTTCCGGAACGGTAAAAGGATGTTCTTCTGCAGCCAGAATATGAATCCTTCCTTTTTTAAAAGAGGGATAGGTTCCTTCAAAACCGCATCTGTTTAAAGCAGATGCAATGCGGTCACGGTTTGCCTGAATTTCGGAATGGAAGGGTTCTCCGTAATCTCTTTCCGGGTAGCAGGAGGATGCCTCCATTATTTTTTTCCGGATTGCACAATAGGTGGATTCATTTTCAGAAGACAGCATTTTTCCGGCAGTGATTCGCACTGCTGTGCGATACAGGAATCCGGTATGGTCAGCAAAACCGGGCAGCTTCCGAAGTGTCTGAAAACGTTCCAGTGCCTTCTTCAGTTTTTGATTGCCGGAATCAGCAGCCAGACAGATGAAATAATTCAGTCCCTCTTCCGAATCCTGATAGCGGTCATCAATGGGCTCCCTGATGGGGCTCCAGTAGCGGAACGGGGCACATTCCATCAGCTTCATAATTTCCAGTTCCGTCTGATTACAGACTCCTTGTCCGATAAACAGATACTTGTCATAGATGGTACCAAGTATGTAAACCATCTGCCGCCACTGTTCCTGACCTTCCACCCAGAAATGTCCGATGGAATGGTAAGCATAGCATTTCTGCACCCGTTCCAGGGTTTCGAACCAGATGGTAAACAGATTTTCCTGCCCCTGACGGACCACAAGAAGGGGAATGGGCACCTGTTCGGACGGCGTATGAAACTGAGCTGTCACCGGTTCTGTGAATTCAGGCAGATAGGTTCCCACGGTCCTGCAGTTTTTTAATACAAAATAATATTCAATGGAATCATTCATCATATAGGGAATATACCAGGTATGGGTTCCTTCAAAAGAAGGCTGCAGTTCAAATGCCTGCAGATCAATAAGCTCTGTCAGACAGCGGTAAAATTCCTCATAATATTCCTGACCATGATTTATCATGAAACTTCACCTCAAATGTCATATCATTATTTATCTTAGAATGGATTTTCCAATTATAACGAAAAATGAGCAGCCCGGTCAAGCAAAAACCAAAGCAGAATCTCTGGGAAAAAGCCTGAATTCATGCCCTTTGTTCTTCGTAACGCACTTGACAGGAGGGATTGAAAGCAATAAAATTTCTGAATACAAACGATCTCAGGAGGGCTTATTTATGGTATCCAATCTGCTGCTTGTGGCAGGAAACGTGTTGACTTTATTTCTTATGATGGGAGTTGGTTTTGTATTTGCATACCGGGGTCAATTCTCTGAAAAAACCAGATCCCAGATGACAGGCGTTCTGATGAATGTGGTTGCACCCTGTCTGATCATCACATCCATGCCGGATAAGAGGGATGCAGAAACCCTGAAAATATTCTGGATGACAGCATTGATTCTTCTGATTCTTTATGTCGTCATGATTCTCATGGTATCCCTGTTTTTCAGAAAGGAAAAAGCAGATACCCGATCGGTACTGCAGTATGGTATGATCTATGGAAACGTAGGGTTTATGGGACTTCCCCTTCTGGATGCGGTTCTGGGGCATGAGGCTCTGATTTTCGGTGTAATTTCCATTGTCATGTTTAATATTGTCAGCTGGACCCACGGTGTCGTGCTTATGGGCGGAAAGATTTCCGTGAAAAGTGCGCTGCTTAATCCCGGCATCATGGGATTTGTCATTGCTTTTACGTTATACATAACCGGAATCTCACTGCCGGCACCTGTTTACAATGCAGTCAGCTATATGGGTTCTCTGAATACACCACTGGCCATGGTTGTAATCGGTGCGCAGATGGCAGCGGCAAAGCCTTCTGAGATTTTTAAGGATTTACGTCTTTATTTCGTTTCTGCCGTACGACTGATTGCAACACCGATCCTTACCTTGCTGCTGATTCGTCTGCTGCCTTTTACCCTGAGTCCGGTGATGGCACTGGCACTGATCATTGAAGGGGGCTGTCCTGTGGGAGGGACAACCAGCATGTTTGCGCAGCTGTTTCACAGAGACACCGGAATCGCCGCGGAAAGTGTGGCCCAGTCCACATTGCTCAGTATTCTGACCCTGCCTGTGATTGTGGCGGCTGCAGAGGTGATACTGTCATAAAGTTGTACAGGAAATGGAAAACGCTGGATAGAAGAAGTCAGAACAATTTGATGAAAAGGAAGAATTATGGAAAACGATACGATTTTATATAAAGAAAAATGTTCAAAATTATATGATCTGATGGACAGCCTGACAAAGAAAGATACCGCCCTTGCTTTTTCCGGCGGTGTGGACAGCAGTCTGCTGCTGCAGGCAGCTGTAAAAGCAGCGAAAAAAAACGGAACCAGAGTCATTGCGATTACAGCGGATACAGAGCTGCACCCCACAGGCGATCTGACCATTGCAAAGAACGTGGCGGAAACAATCGGAGCCGAACATCACATCATTCACATTTCCGAGTTTGACCATGAGGAAATCCGGAAGAATCCGGTGGACAGATGTTATCTCTGTAAAAAAATACTTTTTTCGGAAATGCAGAAAAAAGCAGAATCCTCAGGTGTTTTCTGCCTGATGGAAGGAACCAACACCGATGATCTGCAAGTATACCGTCCCGGTCTGAAGGCCATAAAGGAGCTGGGGGTGATCAGCCCCATGGCGGAAGCAGGCTTTACAAAAGAAGATGTGAGAAGACTGGCCGGTGAATATGGAATTGCCGTTGCCGACCGTCCTTCCGTTCCCTGTCTGGCAACCCGATTCCCCTACGGAACCTGGCTTATGCCGGAAGAACTGAAAAAGGTGGAACAGGGAGAAGCAATTTTAAGGGAATACAATCTGTATAATATCAGACTTCGTGTTCACGGAGAATGTGCCCGTATCGAGGTGGATCCGGAAGCCATTCCGGTTATCATTGAAAATCGTCTGGAAATTACGGAAAAACTTCAAAATCTGGGATATTCGTATGTATCACTGGATCTGGCAGGTTTCCGTTCCGGCAGCATGGATGAAAAATTATCGGAAGCACAGAAACAGAAGGGAAAGGCTGAGTAAGGTGATATTTATGAATCAGGCATTATATCTGGAATGCAATTCCGGCATCAGCGGCGATATGACCGTGGCGGCACTGTTGGATCTGGGGGCAGATGAGCAGGTTCTGAGAGAGGCTCTGAAAAGTCTTCCTTTAACCGGATATACGGTGGAAATCAGCAGAGTAAAGAAAGCAGGTATTGATTGCTGTGATTTTCATGTCAGACTGGATACGGATAACCATGATCATGACATGGAATATCTTTACGGACACGACCATCATGGGGGGCACGACCACAATCCAGGTCATCAACATGATCAACGGGGAAAACATGAACATCATCATCCCCACGAACATCGTGGCCTGAAGGAAATTGAAACGATTCTTGGTGCCGGCAGCCTGACAGAAGGGGCTCTCCGTCTGGCAATGAAAATTTTCCGAATTCTGGCAGAAGCAGAATCCAAAGCCCATGGTGTACCCATGGAACAGGTACATTTTCATGAAGTGGGAGCAGTGGATTCCATTGTGGATATTGCAGCGGCAGCCATCTGTTTTGACAATCTGGGTGTAGGAAAGGTGATACTTCCTCGGATCAGTGAAGGATATGGCACGGTGCGTTGTCAGCACGGCATTCTCTCTGTACCGGTACCGGCCTCTTCCAATATTATGGAAACGTATGGACTGACCATACACATGACAGCCGTAAAAGGAGAACTGATCACCCCCACCGGTGCAGCCATTGCGGCGGCGATTCGTACTACAGAGGAACTTCCCGCCGAATTTAAAATCCGGAAAATCGGTATGGGCGCGGGAAAGAGACAGTATGAACTTCCCGGTATTCTCCGGGCCATGCTCATTGAAGAAATGCCATGAAACAGAGTCTTCGTCATTCGTATCTTTCCGTCAGAAAAGACGGTATCGTATCTTTTGGAGGCAGTCAGTCCTGGGATCACAGAACGTATATGCGGCAATCGGCCTGCGGCGTCATTGCCGCAGCGGATCTGATTCTGTATCTGCTGCAAAATCAATATCATGATTCATGGAAGCTGTTTGCCAGCGGAGAAAAACAGGGTGAACCATTATCCTGGGAGTTTTATGCAGATTTTTTTGAGTGGATTCATCGAAAATATCTTCCCGTGATTCCACACCTCGGCATGATCGGATGGGAACTGCCCTGGGGACTGAACCGTTTTTTCCGGCATAACAATATTCCATTGAAAGCATCCTGGGGATTCCGGCGAAAGGATTTTTTCCGGACCATGTCCCGGATGCTGGAAGCAGATATACCGGTCATTTTTTCCATCGGTCCCAATTTTCCTCTGCGGTTTGCCGGACATAAACTGCCGCTGTATCAGAAACAGGGTGGACAGTATCGAAAAGTGACAGCAGTAAACGCTCATTTTGTGACCGCTGTGTCACTGGATGATCAATGGATTGAAATCTCTTCCTGGGGAAAACGCTATTATGTGAATCGAAGGGAATATTGGGAGTATGCGAAGAAACGAAGCGGATTTCTTCTCAGCAATCTGGTGAAAATAGAAAAAAGGGAACCCCTTCGCAGACTTCACAAAAGAAATTGCATATGATATAGTATTAGCTGATATTGAAGGAGATTTCCGGTGAAAGCAGGCGGTGTTCTGTCTGCCTGTTTCCGGATAATATCTTATTAAGGAGATAATAATATGGGTAAATATTTTGGCACAGATGGTTTCCGCGGAGAAGCCAATGTGGATTTAACAGTAGAACATGCATATAAAGTAGGCCGTTTCCTGGGCTGGTATTTCGGACAGGATCATAAATGCAAGGTGGTAATCGGTAAAGATACCAGAAGAAGCAGCTATATGTTTGAATATTCTCTGGCAGCGGGTCTGACTGCTTCCGGTGCCGATGCGTATCTGCTTCATGTTACCACAACTCCCAGTGTGGCATACGTTACAAGGACAGAAGATTTTGACTGCGGCATTATGATTTCTGCCAGCCACAATCCGTACTATGACAATGGAATTAAACTGATCAACGGTTCCGGTGAAAAAATGCCGGAAGAAATCATCGAAAAAGTAGAAGAGTACCTGGACGGTACCATGGGAGAAATTCCTTTTGCCACCAAAGATCAGATCGGCTGCACCACAGACTATGTCATGGGCAGAAACCGCTATATGGGATACCTGATCAGTCTTGCCACCCGTTCCTTTAAAGGCGTGCGTGTGGGTCTTGACTGCTCCAACGGCAGCTCCTGGTCCATGGCAAAATCCATTTTTGATGCACTGGGAGCCAAAACCTATGTGATCAATAACGAACCCAATGGAACGAATATCAATATGAACTGCGGATCCACGCATATTGAAGTACTGCAGCAGTTTGTGAAAGAAAAGAAACTGGATGTGGGATTTGCTTACGACGGGGATGCAGACCGCTGTCTGGCCATTGATGAAAACGGCAATATCGTTGACGGTGACCTGATTCTCTATGTATGCGGCAAATATATGAAAGAACGCGGGCAGCTGGATACCAATACCGTTGTCACCACCATCATGTCCAATATCGGGCTTTACAAGGCCTTTGATAAAGCCGGCATTACATATGAAAAGACCAGCGTCGGTGACAAATACGTTTATGAAAACATGGCAGAAAATGGACACCGACTGGGCGGCGAGCAGTCCGGACATATTATTTTCAGCAAATATGCAAGTACAGGCGATGGTATTCTCACCTCTCTGAAACTGATGGAAGTCATGCTGGAAACCAAGCAGACCCTTGGTAAACTGACCGAAGAAGTAGAGATTTATCCGCAGGTTCTGAAAAATATCCGTGTAAAAAGCAAACCGGAAGCAAGGGGCGATCAGGATGTGATTCAGGCCATTGCAAAAGCAGAAGAGAAGCTTTGCGGAGATGGACGGATTCTGGTAAGGGAGAGCGGTACAGAACCTGTTATCCGCGTAATGGCAGAAGCAAAGACCACAGAACTCTGTAATGAAGTGGTTGATGACATCATTGCAGTCATCCGGAAAAAGGGACACGAAGCATAAAGGAAAGTGAGGAATCACATATGAAGGCATGGGAAAAAAATATACGTCAGGTGGAACCCTACGTTCCCGGAGAACAACCGAAAAGACAGGATGTTGTAAAACTGAACACCAATGAAAACCCCTATCCTCCGGCACCGGGAGTGGAAAAGGCAAGGATGGCCTTTTCCGATGACAGCCTGCGTCTTTATCCGGATCCGACGGCATCGGATCTGACAGATGTGCTGGCGGATTATTACGGGCTGAATCGGGATCAGGTTTTTGTGGGTGTAGGTTCTGACGACGTTCTGGCAATGGCATTTATGACATTTTTTAATTCCGATCTGCCAATTCTCTTCCCGGATATTACGTATTCATTTTACAGTGTTTGGGCAGATCTGTTTCACATTCCCTATGAAAGACCGGCTCTGGACAGTGCATTTCGCATGGTAAAAGAGGATTATTACCGGCCGAACGGCGGGATTATCTTCCCCAATCCCAATGCACCCACCTCGCTGCTGGAACCTCTGTCATTTGTCAGAGATATTCTGGACCACAATCAGGACAGCATTGTAATTGTAGATGAAGCATATATTGATTTTGGAGGGCAGTCTGCACTTCCCCTTTTAGAGGAATACGAGAATCTGCTGGTGGTACAGACTTTTTCCAAATCCCGTTCCATGGCCGGCATGAGAATCGGTTATGCCATGGGCAATCCGGCACTGATCAAAGCACTGAATGATGTAAAGTATTCTTACAATTCCTATACCATGAACCGGCCGTCACTTATCATGGGAGCTGAAGCGGTAAAGGATGAGGCATATTTTAAAGAGACTCTGGCAAAAATCATCGACACGAGGGAAGAAGCAAAGAAGAAACTTACGGAACTGGGATTTTTCTGTCTGGATTCCGCATCCAATTTCCTGTTTGTTACCCATAACAAGGTACCTGCAAAGCAGATCTTCGAGGAGTTGAAAACAGCGGGAATCTATGTTCGTTATTTTAATTCTGCACGAATTGACAATTACCTTCGTATTACCATCGGAACGCCGGAGCAGATGGAAAAACTGTACGGTTTTCTGGAACGGTATCGATGAAAGTTAATGATATTTTAAATAAAGAAATCTGCATCTGACATGAAGAAGAGGAAATAATTATGAGCAAATACACGAAGGAAGAAATACTGGAACTGGTGGAACAGGAAGATGTGGAGTTTATCCGACTGCAGTTTACAGATATTTCAGGATGTTTTAAGAATGTTGCCATCACCGCATCACAGCTGGAGCGGGCATTAAACAACGACTATATGTTTGATGGTTCCGTGATTGAGGGATTTGTTCGCGTGGAAGAGTCGGATATGTATCTGTATCCGGATCTGGAAACTTTTGCCATCTATCCGTGGAGACCTCAGCAGGGCAAAGTGGCGCGGCTGATCTGCGATGTCTATACAGCTGACAGAAAACCCTTTGAAGGGGATCCCCGTTATGTGATGAAAAAAGTCGTGTCTGAAGCCAGAAAAATGGGATTTACCATGGACATCGGACCGGAATGTGAATTTTTCCTGTTTAATACAGATGATTTCGGTCAGCCGACCAACCAGACCGATGAACATGCCTCCTATTTTGATATGTCTCCCAATGATCAGGCAGAAAATGTCCGGAGAGACATTATCCTGAATCTTGAGGATATGGGCTATGTCATCGAGGCATCCCACCATGAACTGGCGCCCGGTCAGCATGAAATTGATTTTCAGTATGAAAATGCCCTGAGTGCGGCAGATGACATTCAGACCTTTAAAATGGCAGTGAAAACCATTGCAAAGAATCATGGACTGCATGCAACTTTCATGCCGAAACCCCATTATGGACAGAGCGGTTCCGGTATGCATGTGAATATTTCCCTGTCGGATGATGAAGGAGTAAATCTGTTTAATGATCCGACCGACGAAAACGGACTCAGTCCTCTGGCATATCACTTCATGGCAGGTATCCTGAAACATATCAAGGGAATCACCGCCATTGCCAATCCGCTGGTGAATTCCTACAAAAGACTGGTTCCCGGTTATGAGGCGCCGATTCATATTGCATGGTCAGGTCGAAATAGAAGTCCGCTGATCCGTGTTCCGTCCAACCGGGGAAAGAATGCGCGGATTGAACTCCGTTCACCGGATGCCACTGCCAATCCGTATCTGATCTTTGCCCTTTGTCTGGCAGCCGGTCTGGAAGGTATCCGGGAAAATCTGGTGCCCCCGGCTCCTGTAAGCGGAAATCTGTATCGGTTAACGGAAGAAGAACTCAGAGATGCCAACATTGAAATCCTTCCCCGCACCCTGGGTGAAGCAATTCAGGAACTGCAAAAGGATTCTTTCCTTCTGAATGTGCTGGGAAGTCATCTGTCTGAAAAGTATATCGAAGCCAAATCGGAAGAATGGAATGAGTATTGTACCCGGATAACGGATTGGGAGCTCAATCGATATTTAAGAGACTTTTAATCACAGCAGCGTTATCGGAGGAAGTAGTACGTGACAAATATAATTGTTGTATTTCCCAAGCTGGAAGATGCAAAAAATATCAGGAATATTCTGGCAAGAAGCGGTCTGCAGATTACAGCGGTCTGTACTTCCGGTGCCAATGCGCTGGCAGCCATGGAAGGATTGAATGATGGAATTGTCATCTGCGGATATCGCTTTCATGATATGCTTTATTATGATCTGTATCAGAATCTGCCCCGATATTTTGAACTTCTTCTGATCACTTCCAGAGTGCATCTGCAGGAGGCACAGAGCCTTGGTATCATGTGTATTACCATGCCGCTGCGGGTTGCAGAGCTTGTGGAAACAGTAAATATGATGTCAGATGTCATTACCCGTAAAAGAAGAAAACGCAAAGAACAGCCGGTCAGACGGAATGAGGCGGATCGGAAATACGTGGATGAGGCGAAAAAGCTGCTGATGGAAAGAAATCATATGAGTGAAAGTGAGGCACATCGTTATATCCAGAAGAACAGTATGGATACGGGAACCAATATGGTGGAAACCGCAAGAATGATACTGAGCATAATGACACGTGACAGAAAAGAATAAGCGGTTTGGAATAAACATTAACTGAGGTAATACGATATGAAATTTACAAAGATGCACGGAATCGGAAACGATTATGTATATGTGAATTGTTTTGAAGAAACAGTGGAAGATCCGGTAAAAACAGCAATCGCAGTCAGTCCCAGACATTTTGCAGTTGGGTCCGACGGTCTGATTCTGATCAAACCGTCCAAAGTGGCAGACTGCTGCATGGAAATGTATAATGCAGACGGTTCCCTCGGCGCCATGTGCGGCAATGGAGTCCGCTGTGTTGGCAAATATGCTTATGATCACGGAATTGTGGATCCTTCCAGAACCACAATTACCGTGGAAACCGGAGCGGGAATCAAAACATTGAAGCTTACGGTGGAAAATGGAAAGGTAAGTGCAGCAGAGGTGGATATGGGAAGTCCCGTTCTGACCAATTTCGGAAAAGAACACGTGCTGGTTATGGAAGATTACGAATCTCTGTCCGATGCGGAAATCTGGGAAGAAATTGAAGTGGGAGGAAAAATATGGAAAATGATTACCATTTCCATGGGAAATCCCCATGCGGTGGTATATGTGGAAGATACAGACAGTTTTGAAATTGAAAAAATCGGACCGCTGTTTGAAAACCATCCCCGATTCCCTGACCGTGTCAATACCGAATTTGTTCAGGTGCTGGATAACCATACATTGAAGATGAGAGTGTGGGAAAGAGGATCCGGTGAAACCTTTGCCTGCGGAACAGGGGCATGCGCGGTATTGACCGCATCTACACTGGCAGGTTTTGTACCCGGCAAAGCAGAAGTGGAACTCCTGGGAGGAACCCTGCATATTGAACTGCGTGAGAGTGACGGACATGTTATGATGACGGGTCCCGCAGCGGAAGTATTCACCGGAGAGTGGAACGAATAAAGAAGATCTGTCTTTATGGGTGTATGGAAACCAGACAGAAGGAAAAATGGAAAGGAAACAGTCATTATGAAATTATGGGGCGGTCGTTTTACAAAAGAAACCAATCAGCTGGTGGATGAATTTAATGCATCCATCACATTCGATAAACGCTTTTACAAACAGGATATCCGGGGTAGCATTGCACATGTAACCATGCTGGCAAAGCAGGGAATTCTTACCGAAGAAGAAAGAGATGCAATCCGGGCCGGTCTGGAAGGCATTTTAGAAGATGTTCAGGAAGGAAGACTGGAAATTGATGAGACAGCAGAAGATATCCACAGCTTTGTGGAGGCAACACTGATTGAACGGATCGGTGATGTGGGCAAAAAACTGCATACCGGACGCAGCCGCAACGATCAGGTTGCACTGGATATGAAGCTTTATACACGGGATGAAATTGCAGAGCTCCATGGACTGGTGGAAGAGCTGCTTCGAACCATTCTGAAGATCATGGAAGAAAATCTGGATACGTATATGCCCGGTTTTACCCACCTTCAGAAAGCACAGCCACTGACACTGGCCCATCACTTTGGTGCGTATTTCGAAATGTTCCTCCGGGACAGAGACCGTCTGGAGGACATTTACAAAAGAATGAATTACTGTCCTCTGGGATCCGGGGCACTGGCAGGAACCACCTACCCTCTGGATCGGGAATATACAGCAGAACTTCTGGGATTTGACGGTCCCACATTCAACAGTATGGATTCCGTGGCCGACCGGGATTATCTGATTGAACTGCTCAGTGCCATGGCAACCATCATGATGCACCTCAGCCGTTTCTCAGAAGAAATCATCATCTGGAATACCAATGAATACCGGTTTGTGGAACTGGATGATGCTTACAGCACAGGATCCAGTATCATGCCCCAGAAGAAAAACCCCGATATTGCCGAACTGGTAAGGGGCAAGACCGGACGGGTATATGGTGCCCTGATGTCCATGCTGACCACCATGAAGGGAATTCCGCTGGCTTATAATAAAGATATGCAGGAAGACAAGGAGATGACCTTTGATGCCATCGATACAACCAAGGGCTGTATCCAGCTGTTTACCGGCATGATTGCAACCATGCGCTTCCGTAAGGATGTCATGGCAAAGTCTGCCATGAACGGCTTTACCAACGCAACCGATGCAGCCGATTATCTGGTGAAAAACGGCGTACCCTTCCGCGATGCCCATGGAATCATCGGTCAGATTGTGCTGTACTGTATCGACCGCAATATTTCCATTGAAGATATGACACTGGAGGAACTGCAGAAAATCAGTCCGGTATTCAAAGAAGATATTTATGATGCCATCAGCCTGAAAACCTGTGTTGAAAAGCGTATGACCATCGGTGCACCCGGACCGGATGCCATGAAACAGGTAATTGAGCGCTGTCATAAAATTCTGGATTGATATGCGTATGGCTTGTACAGGATGGAATTGCCTATGAATCAGGATTATTCAGATATTCGTTCGAAATATAGAAAACTGACAGAGATGCTGATCGAAAAAAAACTCTCCATTTCAACAATGGAGAGTATTACTTCCGGTCAGATTGCGTCTCTGATTACGGATACGGAAGGCTCTTCTGCTGTTTTGAAGGGAGCGTTTATCACTTACTCCAATGAGGCAAAGATCCTTCAGGGAGTTCCGGCTGAAACCATTGAAACACACGGTGTGTATTCAAAGGAAACGGCGGAAGCCATGGCGGCAGCCTGCCGCAGAGCCTACGGAGCAGATATCGGAATCGGTGTAACCGGTTCAGCGGGAAATCCGGATCCCAATAACGCAGACAGTGTTCCGGGAGAAGTGTATTATGCAATTGCAGCGGCAGGTGCAGTAGAATCATGGCATGTGCTTCTGGAACCGGAATCATCCCGATATGGTTTTAAAATGAAAGTTGCCGATCAGATTGCCGATCGGATATTGGCACAGCTTTCCGACTGATTTTTCAGCCCAGTTTGCTGACAGACACTTCGTAGGCCACTCGTTTTTCATTCTGGTTTTCCCCGATGATCTTGGTATATTCACGGGATTGAACCCTGCCCCATAATTCGATGTTGCTGCCTACGGAGAAGCCTGCAGCGTAGCGTGCATTGCGTCCCCATGCAATGCAGGGTATGTAATCAGATTTGCCGTAAGGGCGGTTGACTGCAACCAGCAGATCGGTGATTTCTCTGCCCAGCGGCGTTTTCCGATAACCGGGTGTTTTGCAGACATAACCGTTCAGGTAAATCTGATTGGTTTTGGTATAATCATTAAATTCATCAATAAAGCGTATTTCTCTTGCGAAAACAGACAGAATCAGGCGGTTTTTTGTCCCTTCATGATAATTATAAGAGCGGAACTGACCGGTAATTTCAACGGTTTCTCCAATATAGTCCTGTGATACATCCACAAGGCGTTCAGAAATCATAACAGGAATCATGTCCACCTGATCACTCAAACGGTTTACCTTCAGTGATGTCATGTAAAAGCCTTCTCCATATACTTCATGGCTGTAGGTAAATCCCTCTGCAATCTTTCCAATTACAGTCACTTTATTATTTTCACTCATTTTGTCCGGCATCGTATGTCCTCCTTTAATTCGCTGAATATCCTCTGCAATCTAATATATTCTTTTTCTGTGCGGGATATGTCTATTTCAATTTCAAACCGTAACGGCAAACTCAATACTATGGGGATCTTCTGATTATATTCTTTACATTTCAACGTCTTCATACTACAATAAAAGACGCTGCAGAAGTTACTATAATATAGCAGTGAGTCTGCGCTGCGGCAACGTTTGAGATCAAAGCGTTTTATAAACGAAAGTATAGCAAAAACAATTACATCAGAAAGGGGCAAAATTTCCATTGAAATTAAAAAAAATAAGAGACAGAATACACTGCAGTGACCATCAGCTGGTGTACCTTCTGTCATTTCTGTTACCTTTTTTATCCATGATCGTAATATTTGCAGGGAGTCAGATTTATCCCTTTGGAGATCGCTGCTTTCTGCGAACGGATCTGTATCATCAATATGCACCTTTTTTTGCAGAACTGAGTCGTAAACTGAAGGAAGGAGGAAGTTTTTACTATACCTGGAATATCGGGATGGGGACGAATTTTCTGTCCCTGATCGGATATTATCTTTCCAGTTTTTTTAATTTCCTGATTCTTCCGGTGCCCCAGAGCCATGTTATTGAGTTTGTCAGTTATCTGATACTGATCAAAATGGGGCTTTCCGGTCTCAGCTTTGCAGTTTTTCTGACAAAAAGAAGTAAAAAAGCGGATATGAAAATTCCCTTTTTTGCATTGTTTTATGCCATGTCCGGATATATGGCAGCCTACAGCTGGAACATCATGTGGCTGGACTGTGTATGGCTGGCACCGCTTATCCTGCTTGGAATTGAACAGCTGGTATCTGAGAAAAAGTATCTGCTGTATATTATAACGCTGGCAGCAGCCATTCTTTCCAATTACTATATTGCAATCATGCTGTGCATGTTCTGTGTATTGTATTTCCTGATTCAGCTGCCGTCACTGATTATGAAGGAGGAAAAACAGTTCCTGAAAACCTGCCTGCGGTTTGCAGTGAGTTCCCTGACTGCCGGTGCACTGGCAGCTGTGATTCTGATCCCGGAAATCAAGGCCCTGGGGCTGACTGCATCCAGCGATATCAATTTTCCAAAGGAATGGACTTCTTATTTTTCCATTCTGGAGATGATGGGACGCCATCTGATAAATGTGGAGACAGAATGCGGACTGGACCACTGGCCCAATATCTACTGTGGGGTTGCGATTCTGCTGTGTCTGCCTTTTTACTATCGAAGCCGCAGGATCAGCCTCTGCGATAAGATATCCAAAACAGCACTGCTGTTTTTCATGCTGTTCAGTTTTTCCGTCAATGTACCGAACTTTATCTGGCACGGCTTCCATTATCCCAACAGCCTGCCCTGCCGTCAGTCATTTCTGTACATTGCTCTGATACTGCTCATGTGTTATGAGGGAATCCGGGAACTGGATGAGATCAGTGAAAAAATGATCGGCATTGCCTTTGCTGTTGGTGCCGGGTTTATCGTCTTATGTCAGAGGGTAATCGATGACGATGCATTCAGTATGGGATCCATCTGGCTCAGCCTTGTTTTTGTGGGAATTTACACAGTTATGCTGGTTCTGTACAGGAAAAAACGATTCCGGAACCGTATTCTGTATGTGGCTGTGCTGGTGCTTGTTACATCCGAGGCTATGCTAAATATGGCGACCACAAGCGTATCCACGGTCAGCCGCAGTGAGTATATGAATTATACCGATTCTTACGGCGAGCTGATTCAGAAGGTGGAAGAAATGGATCCGGATTTCTATCGATTCGAAAAAATAAACCGGAAAACCAAAAATGACGGTGCATTTGTCGGCTATCCGTCCTTGTCCACTTTTTCCAGTGTATCCTACGGCGAGGTATCTGATTTTTATAAACAGCTGGGCATGGAAAGTTCCATGAACGCCTATTGCAATAATGGGATTACACCGTTGATGAATTCCCTGTTTGCTGTCAAATATATTCTGTCCACCACAAATCTGCA
>JBJELP010000308.1:0-5363 GCA_051879215.1 Lachnospiraceae bacterium | reverse complement strand
TTTCCTGGAAAAATGAGCGGATTTCGAATGTTTTTAGGATTTCGTGAGCGTGAAAAGCGGAGAAATCCGTAAGTATCAAGGGGTCAAAGGCTTTTGACCCCAACATCATATTATTAATCAGGAGGAAATATGAACAAATG
Source organism: Lachnospiraceae bacterium (assembly GCA_051879215.1). Classification (GTDB taxonomy): domain Bacteria; phylum Bacillota; class Clostridia; order Lachnospirales; family Lachnospiraceae; genus TWA4. Next base: position 5,223 of record JBJELP010000308.1, on the reverse strand, counting down.
AAAAACAGTAAAAAAATTGCAGCTATTTTTCTGTCTGCAGCTCTTGCAGTCGGCGTTATGACCGGGTGTGGAGGTTCCAATACGGACAGCACCGCAGAAAACACCAGTTCAGCAGCAGGAAATCGTGAGGGTGAAGTGAACCAGCAGGGGTATGATGCGCAGCATGCAGTTGCAACGGACCGTACACTGACTTTTGGCATTCAGGAATATTCAATCGGTGTTGACCCTGCGCAGGAAATCAATACTGCATGGAACTGCTCCCGTTATGGTATCGGAGAGTGTCTGTTCCGTTTTGATAACTCCATGAACGTGGTTCCCTGGCTGTGCGATACCTACACCGTAAACGATGATCACGATGAATGGGTATTCCATATCCGCGATGGCGTTAAATTTTCAGACGGATGTCCCTGTGATGCTGCCGCTGTAAAGGCAAGCATTGAACGACTGTTTCGGGACAGCGTAGGAGGTTCTTCCAAACCCGGAACTTTTCTTTCTGAGAAATCCATTCTGACAGTCGATGAAAAAGCCAATACACTGACCGTTGTGACGCCGGAACCTGTGGTTGATCTGACCAAAAATCTTTGCCATCCGGTTATGATCGTAATTGATACAGTTCACACGACAGATTATGTGGCAGCTCCGATCTGTACCGGCCCTTATGCCGCAGAAAAATTCACGGAGCATGTGGGTATGACAGTTGTACGTAATGAAAATTACTGGAATGGCGAAGTTCCTTATGCGTCCATTGAATTGTTGTATATGGGCGATGCTTCTGCCAAGGCCATGGCTCTGCAGTCCGGTCAGGTACAGCTGGTTGAGAATATCACCAACATTGCTGATCTGGATAAACTGCGCAATGATCCCAACTTTACGGTTACCATTGCACCTGGTATCCGTACCGGCATCTGTCATATGAATGTATCTGAGGGCAAGCTTCTGAACAATGAAACCCTTCGTCATGCGATTATCAAATCCATTGACCGGGATACCATGTGCTCGGTTACAGTGGGTGGTCTTTATACATCCGGTTTCTCCGTATTGCCTTCTACTCTGGACTATGGATACGATGAACTGGTAAATCCCGATCCCTATGATCCGGAAGAAGCCAAACGTATTATGGATGAAGCCGGTATTGTGGACAGCGATGGTGATGGTATCCGGGAACTGAATGGACAGAACATTATGCTCAAATATGTGACCTATCCTAACCGCTGTCTTGACACCTTTGCAGAAGCTGTTCAGCAGCAGCTGGAAGTGGTTGGCATTGGTGTTGATCTTATCATTTCAGATGGTGCAGGTCAGTGGGATTCCTATCAGTCCGGTGATTTTGATATCAATTCTTCCAACTGGAATACGGCTGCAACCGGTGACCCCTGTGAATATATGAATGCATGGTGGGGCGATTGTGAAGCGGACTACTGCGGTTACAACAATCCGGAGTATAATGAGCTGTTTGTAAAACTGCAGAAAACATATGACGATGCAGAACGGAAAGATATTATTCAGAGACTTCAGCAGATCTTAATTGATGATGCTGCGGCGTTCCCTCTGGGTTACTATAACTCTTCTATGATTTCCAATAATGCAGATATCGGCGGTGCGGCCATCAATACGGCTGACTACTATTGGGTTACTACCAATATTTATCCTGCTGAATAATCATTTGGTGTCCATCGGGAATTCCCTCCCGGTGGACATGTTTAAGGAAAGGGGAGAGTAATTTGAATGCGAAACAAATTGGAAAACGACTGCTCCAGATTTTTATTGTGGCATTGGGGGTTACATTTCTGACCTTCCTCATCACTTACTTTGCTCCCGGTGATCCTGTTCGGACCATGTTTTCGGCTGCCGGTGTTGTGCCCAGTGAAGAAATGGTCCAGGAAATGCGGGAGGAACTGGGGCTGAATCGTCCGGTGCTGGTGCAGTATTTCAGTTGGCTGGGAGGCATTCTGAAGGGAGATTTTGGTACCTCATATTCTTTTCATAAACCGGTATCCAGTCTGTTGCTTGCCCGACTCTGGCCGACACTGAAGTTGTCTATTCTGTCTATGGTTCTGATGCTTCTGGTGGCAGTTCCCATCGGTATGGCACAGGCAACCCATAAAAACAGTTTTCTTGACTATGCCCTTCGGGGAATTACATTCTTTGGTGTTTCCATGCCGAACTTCTGGGTTGGCATGATACTTATGCTTTTTTTCTGCGTGCGTCTGAAATGGCTTCCTGTAGTCTGTTCCGGCGGCAGCTTTCAGAATGTGATTCTGCCCGCAGTGACATTGGCTTTTGCCATGTCTGCCAAGTACACCCGGCAGGTGCGAACTGCCATTGTGGAGGAATTGAATCAGGATTATGTGACAGGCGCCAGGGCTCGGGGGGTGCCCGAATGGCGTATTCTGTGGCTGAATGTATTTCCGAATTCTCTTCTGCCGCTTGTTACCATGCTGGGTCTTTCTCTTGGATCTCTGTTGGGCGGTACAGCTGTAGTCGAGGTGATCTTTACCTATCCGGGGCTGGGGAATCTTGCTGTCAGTGCAATCACTTCTTATGATTATCCGCTGATTCAGGGGTATGTGCTCTGGATTTCGCTGATCTATATGCTGGTCAATCTGGCTGTGGATATTTCCTACAATTATATCGATCCCAGAATGCGGGAAAAGAGGTGACAAAGATGAAATTTATAAAAAAGAATAAAACATTCTGTTTGTTTGCCTTTCTTGCTTTGCTTATTATTCTTGGTGCGATTTTTGCTCCGGTGCTGACCGGCGGCATCAGCCCCACGGATGCTGTTTTGAAGAATGCACTGCAGGCTCCCAGTGCAGATCATATCTTTGGAACCGATAAGCTGGGGAGAGATGTGTTTGCGAGGGTTATTTACGGTGCCCGTATCAGTCTTGCTGCAACTTTTTCCGTTGTTGGCATTATCTTTGTTCTGGGCAGTATTCTTGGCGTACTGGCAGGTTATTTTGGCGGCTTTGTGGATGCGGTCATCATGCGTATTGCAGATATGATGGTATCCTTTCCCGGTATGGTATTTGCCATTGCCATTGCAGGTATTCTGGGCGCCAGTGTGAAAAATGCGGTCATTGCTGTTGCATTGGTTAGCTGGACCAAGTATGCCCGTCTGGCAAGAAGTCTGGTTCTCAAAATCCGAAATCGGGACTTTGTGGCTGCTGCCATTGTTACCGGTTCCAAAACGCCCTACATACTGACCCGATATATGCTGCCCAACGTGATTCCAACGCTGGTGATTACCGCCGCAACTGATATCGGCGGTATGATGCTGGAACTGGCAGGTCTTTCTTTTCTTGGATTTGGTGCCAAAGCACCTGCTCCGGAATGGGGACTGATGATGAATGAAGGCAGACAGTTTATCCAGAATGCCCCCTGGATGATGTTTTATCCCGGTCTTGCAATTTTTCTGGTGGTCGTGGTCTTTAACCTGCTGGGCGATGCGCTGCGGGATGTGCTGGACCCCAGAGATGAATAAGGAGGCAGTTATGCTGGAAATTAACAATATTACAGTATGCTATAAAAATCGACCTACAGTAAAGGAATTTACAATGAAACTGGGTCAGGGGCAGATTGTCTCTCTGGTGGGAGAATCCGGTTCCGGAAAGACCACGGTGATCCGTTCTGTGCTGGGTCTGCTTCCGGGCGGCGGAAGAGTCACAGAAGGTGATATTCTGTTCGAAGGAAAATCTCTTTTGCAGAATACGCCGGACCAATGGCGTAAGCTTCGAGGTACCGATATTTCCATGATCTTTCAGGATTCCGGTGCCATGCTGAATCCCATCCGGAAAATCGGCGATGGATTTGTGGAGTATATGCGTATTCATGAGGGTATTTCAAAAAAGGAAGCATGGAACAAAGGAATTTCCATGCTGGAACGGATGCGTCTGGCCGGAGCGGAAAACATCATGAATTCCTATCCCTTTCAGCTTTCCGGCGGTATGCGTCAGAGAGTGGGAATCGCCATGGCCATGACCTATGAGCCCAGACTTCTGCTGGCGGACGAGCCCACATCCGCATTGGATGTGACGACGCAGGCACAGATTGTGCGCCAGATGATGGAACTGAGGGATACCTACGGAACCAGTATCATTGTGGTAACTCACAATCTGGGTGTTGCTGCTTATATGTCTGACAAAATCATCGTCATGAAAAACGGCGAGATTGTGGATTCCGGTGACCGGGACCAGATTCTGATGGGCGGAAGCTGCGATTATACGAAAACGCTGTTAGATGCAGTTCCGTCTGTGGGAGGTGTACGTTATGTTTGAGGAAAAAGACCTGATTCTGGAAGCAAAGCATGTTACCCGGCGTTTTCCCGCTTCCGGGGGACGAGAACTGACTGCCTGCAATGATGTGAATCTGAAATTCTACCGTGGGAAAACACTGGGACTGATTGGGGAATCCGGATGTGGAAAGACAACTTTTATGCGTTTTCTTGTGCGGCTGGACGTTCCAACGGAAGGTGAGATCCTGTTTAAAGGAAAAGACCTGACCAAACTGAAAGGAGAAGAACTGCGCCAGACCCGGAAGTATATTCAGATGGTATTTCAGGATCCGGGCGGTTCCTTTAATCCCAAAATGAAGATTCGGGATATTATATGTGAACCGCTGCTGAATTATGGGAAAATAAAATCCAGTGAAAAGGATGCCGTTGCCAGAAAGTACCTGGAAGCCGTGGAACTGCCGGAGGATTTTGCTGATCGATACCCGCATAATATGTCCGGTGGTCAGAGACAGCGAATTGCCATCGCCCGGGCAATTGCCCTGGAACCGGAACTCATCGTCATGGATGAAGCAACCTGTGCTCTGGATGTATCGGTGCAGAAGACAATCATCGGACTGATCTGCAAGCTGCAGAAAGAGAAGAATATTGCCATTGGATTCATTGCCCACGATCTGGGTCTGATCCAGTCCTTTGCCCATCAGATTGCAGTGATGTATCTGGGCAATATTGTGGAAATCCTGCCCGGTGAGGATGTTGAAAAAGCACAGCACCCTTACACAAAAACCCTGCTGGATGCCATTTTTGATACCAGAATGGATTTTAATAAGAAAATTGAACGGATTGACAGCGAGATTCCCAGTCCTCTGGATGTTCCGGTGGGATGCCCTTTTCAGACCCGGTGCGATCATTGTATGGAGTTATGTCGTAAAGAGCGTCCCATGCTGAAAAACATCGGGGAAGGACATGAAATAGCCTGTCATCTGTTTTAG
>JBJELP010000307.1:0-5383 GCA_051879215.1 Lachnospiraceae bacterium | reverse complement strand
TGTAGCTTCCTGAGCGATTTCGATGTCAGATTTGAATCCCATAATAATTACCTCCTGAAAATAAATGAAATAAATGCTCTGATGTAAATACGTATGTATTGACCCAGATAAAACATTCGAATCTCAATTTGCTCATTATTGCTTTTGCCCTGTGAATTCCGTACGATATGTGCCCGCAAAATGACCTGACGCAAACTTCCTTTCAGATAAAGATATGAAAAAAAGCTGCGTATATGTCTGATACTGACGGTTTTCTCCAAATCCGATCCCTGCAGTATTCATTTTTTTCAAGTAATCCTACAGAAAAATCCATCGGCAAAATGTTACCAGAAAACAAATTAATCTTTTGTTTTTGTATGTTTGCAATAAATGGACAAATCTTTAACAATATGATATATCAAAACGCTAAAAATTGCAATATATATTTTCAACATATTAATCATTTTTACTAATTGGTTTCTTTGTTAATTTTTTCAGCAGCTTATTCATTCTGATTTTAACCAGAGAAACATTCCAATATTGTTATTAAATTATCACAGTTTTTATTCAGGTAATATTTATTATTTAGAATATATTACTAATTGAAAATGCAAATATGCTATAGTATAATTCATAACAATTAATTGTTATTGTTCAAAGGCAGACCAATGTGCCGTACCTTGGAATCACACAGTTTTTTGAGGTTGAATATGAACCGTAACAGTAATTATTACAGCCAGCATTTTATAATGCTTCTTAATCCATTTTTTATTTGAATTCAGGCAAAGTAGAATTGCATGCGTAGTGTTTCCGGAACGGGGAGATGTTCGGAAAACGAATGACGATGTTTTCATCGATTATCCGCGATATGTGATTCGCATCCCGTTGCTTTAGCCATTATATGACAACTTCTTTTTTCGAAATTCATACGATGACTAATCTCGTAATCCGGGTTTTTGCACCCGGATTTTTTTGCGTGACCGCTGCCGGCGGTGCAGCTCATTTTACTTCTCCTGAATAGAAACTCTGCAGTTTCATACTGTGTACCCAAAATTTTGAGGAGGATTTTTTATGATTAACAAACCCATGATTGAACAGGCAGTCCGTATGCTTCTGGAAGGAATTGGTGAAGATCCCAATCGTGAAGCCCTTATCGGAACCCCTGACCGAATTGCCAGAATGTGTGAAGAAATTTTCGGCGGTACCGATGAAGAAGCGGAAAAGGCCCTTTCCGTAACATTTAACTGTTCGAATGATGATCTTGTTCTGGAAAAGGATATCCAGTTTTATTCCATGTGCGAACATCATCTTCTTCCCTTCTATGGCAAAGCACATATTGCTTATCTTCCCAATGGTAAGGTGGCAGGTCTCAGCAAACTGGCCCGCACTGTGGAAGCCTATGCAAGACGTGCACAGATTCAGGAACAGCTGACAGAACAGATTGCAGATGCCATGATGAAATATCTGAATCCCAGAGGAGTCATGATTGTGATCGAAGCGGAACATATGTGCATGACCATGCGCGGTATCAAAAAACCCGGTGCAAAGACGATGACTTATGTATGCCGCGGTGAGTTCAAGGACAATCCTGTATTATGTGATCGTGTACTTCGTATGATTGAAAGATAACAAAGAGAATGAAATTGAATACCATGGAAAGAACCGATCGGATTCGGAACAATCCGATTTTTAAGGCAGAAATGGACAGAATCTGCAGGATGGAAAGGGATCGCAGATACTGCGGTCATGGATTCGGACATCTGATGGATGTGGCAAGAGTCGGCTGGATTCTGAATCTTGAAAACAATTACGGACTTGAAAAAGAAATTGTTTACGCTGCTGCTCTTCTGCACGATATCGGTAAGGGGCGTCAGTATGAATTCGGTACGCCCCATCATCTTGCCGGTGCTGAAATCGCCGGACAGATTCTGAAGGATTCCGGGTTTACTGAGAACGAGACGGAGCAGATTCTGAATGCCATACGTTCCCACAGAAAACCCACAGACAGTGATGATCCTCTTGTTACAATTCTGTATCTGGCTGACAAAAAAACAAGATTATGTTTCGCCTGCGATGCGGAAGAGGATTGCAACTGGTCTGCCGAAAAGAAAAACATGAAATTAATATATTGACCACTGTTATGTGAGGTTTGAAATGATAATTGGAAATAAAAATTTTGATTTTGACAACCATTGTTATGTAATGGGTATTTTAAATGTAACTCCCGATTCATTTTCTGATGGCGGAAAATGGAATGATATGGACGCTGCTTTAAAGCATACAGAAGAAATGATCGCAGATGGCTGTGATATTCTGGATATCGGTGGAGAATCTACCCGTCCCGGCTACACTCTTCTTTCTGATGAAGAAGAGATCAGTCGTGTCCTTCCGGTGATTGAAGCGGTTAAAACCCGCTTTGATATTCCGATTTCTCTGGATACCTATAAAAGCAACGTTGCAAAAGCCGGATTAAAAGCAGGTGTTGATCTGATTAATGATATCTGGGGATGCAAATACGATCCGGAAATGGCTTCCGTTATCGCAAAGTCCGGTGCTGCCTGCTGTCTGATGCATAACCGGAAGGAAGCTGTATATAACGATTATCTGAATGATGTTCTGGATGATCTGCGTGAATGTGTCAGAATTGCAAAAAATGCCGGTGTTGCTGATGACCGGATTATTCTTGATCCCGGTATCGGCTTCGGAAAAACCCTTGAACACAATCTGGAACTGATGAATCACGTGGAAATTCTTCAGGAACTGGGTTATCCGGTGCTCCTCGGAACCTCCAGAAAATCCATGATCGGACTGACCCTGAATCTTCCTTCCGATCAGCGTCTGGAAGGAACACTGGTAACAACGGTCATGGGTGTTATGAAAAAGTGCTGCATCGTACGTGTACATGATGTAAAAGCAAATAAGCGCGCAATTGCGATGACTGAAAAATTACTGGAATACTAAGAGGTTGTGAATATGGACGAAATACGTATTTCTGATCTGGTTGTTTTTGCAAATCATGGTGTTTTTCAGGAGGAAGCCGTTCTTGGACAGAAATTTCTGGTTTCCGCAGTCATGGAAACCGATATCCGGAAACCCGGTCGTTCTGACTGTCTGGATAATACTATAAACTACGGAGAAGTCAGTCAGGAAATCACCCGTTTCCTCACAGAAAACAGATTTCAGCTGATTGAAGCCTGTGCGGAACAGCTGGCTGAGCATCTGCTTTTTAAATATGAAAATCTGATGAAGCGTATTACTCTGGAAATCAAAAAGCCCTGGGCACCGGTCAGACTGCCTCTGGATACCGTTTCCGTTAAAATCACCCGTGGCTGGCACACCGCATATATTGCTCTGGGTTCCAATATGGGAGATAAAGATGCCTATCTTGAATTCGGTGTGGAAGAATTAAAGAAACTGCCTCAGATCAGAATGGATCAGGTCTCTTCTTTCATTCGGACAGAACCTTACGGTTATACAGAGCAGGATGTATTTTTAAATGGTGCCTGCAAAGTACGTACCACATTTTCGCCGGAAGAACTTCTGGATGAAATGCAGCGGATTGAGCTGGAAGCAAAACGTGTCCGTAAAATCCACTGGGGCCCCCGTACACTGGATCTGGATCTCCTGTTCTATGATCAGGAAATCATTGCAACAGAACGTCTGAACGTTCCTCATCCGGATATGGCTAACCGCGATTTTGTATTGAAACCCATGGCTGAGCTGTCTCCCTGGTGGGGACATCCTGTAACACATAAAACCATGGCACAGATGCTTGCTGAACTGGAACAGCAGTCAGCAAGCAAATAAACATAAAAAGCATATGCTCTTTTTCACTGTAAGGTGATCAGAGAACATATGCTTTTTTATTATGATACCAGGGTCAAAAGGTTTTGACCCCTTGATACAAATGGATATCGTACGAACCCGACAGATACAGCTTTCTTTACAGATTCCGGAAAGCTTCCATCAGTTTCGGTATCATCTGTTTCTTTCGGGAGATCACTCCGGGAAGATCAATGGAACCCAGAATATCACTTTCCGCTTTTTCAGCCAGATTGAATGCAATACGAATCAGTCTTCCGGAATTCTCGCCGCAATAAATCACTTCAGAAGATGTATCAAGAATGTTGGTCAGCATAAAGAAGATCATTTCGGAACCCTGTGCTTTCCGGAATTCTTCAACCGCATCCATCAGTTTGACTTTTGCTCCATTCAGTTCATCTGCACTCATGGAACTGATCTGACCTACACCAAATTCACAATCACCGGATTTGAATTTTTTGAAATCCATTGTAAAGATTTCCTGCGCAGATCTGGAATCCAGATCACTGCCGGCACGGAACATTTCGCTCGCGTAAGCTTCAATATCGTCGATTCCGGCTATCTTTGCCAGTTCCATGGCAGCCTTTTTGTCAAGAGGCGTACATGTGGGAGAACGGAATGCCAGTGTATCGGATAAAATGGCAGACATCATCAGACCGGCTATTTCTGCCGGAATATCAATACAGTTTTCCTGATACATCTGATATATAATCGTACCGGTACATCCAACAGGCTGATTTCTGAAGTAAACAGGTCCCATGGTTTCAATATCGCCGATTTTATGATGATCAATAATTTCCAGAATTTCCGCATCCGCCAGACCGGGTACAGCCTGTGATTTTTCATTGTGATCCACCAGAATCAGCTGTGTTTTTGTGGCTGACAGCAGGTTTCGTCTGGAAATCATGCCGGCATAATGACCGTCATCATCGAGGACAGGGAAATAACGGTGACGGATCTTTGCCATGGTATCTGCCACATCATCAAGGAAATCACTGTAACTGAAGCTGTGAATTTCACCTTTGTTCATAAAATAGCCAACTGGGATACTCTGATTCATCAGACGGGATAATGTGTAGGTATCATATTCCGTTTCAATAATCTTACATCCGCGGTCAGCTGCAATTTTTCGAATTGTTTTGGATGTAGCTGCACCATTGGATACAATCAGGCAGGCTGCGCCCATTTCAATGGCACAGAGCTGGCCTTCGTAACGGTTGCCCAGAAGTACAATATCCCCTTCTTTGATGTATTCTTCCATCACATCGGGATTTGCAGCCGCAACCAGTGTCTTGCCTCCGGTTACGCATTCGGAAGGATCACCTACCACCATCGTTCCATTGATGGTATCCAGGATGTTCTGATACGGTGTGTTTGCCTTGCCGATAATCTCTGCGTCATACACCTGCATATAAGATCTGGTAATATCGCCCATGGAAATAACACCGATCATTTCTCCCGGCTCACCCACAACGGCAAGGGTTACAACCTTGCGTTCGTGCATATATTCCCATGCTCTTTTCATGGAAACATTCTCTGTAATACCATCCAGCTGTTTGATTTCAATATCTCTTACCCTCTG
>JBJELP010000306.1:0-5389 GCA_051879215.1 Lachnospiraceae bacterium | reverse complement strand
TCCTGTCCGCTGACAGCTTCCATAGGATACCACCGACGGAAGCTTTTGTCAACAGTTGTATGTGTTTTTTAAATAATACATGTAATTCATTCATTTTAGTGCATCGAATAATATATATCTGAAGTGAACTACCCATTTGTAAATTGCATCCGTACACTACAGAGACTTCCCGCGTTTATCCTAAAACGCCAGTAATGCCATACACATGCTGATAATATTGTGTATATAAAAGAATTGAATCACCGGATTTTCCATGACCATTTCAATTAACATCTGGCCCCATCCGAACCCTGATGCAAAAGCGAGTAATGTAAGAAGAATCCATACAATCAGGAATCCTCTGAGCAAACCAAGGCCAAATCCTGCTGCTGCATTCATCTGTTTCAGAACAGGAATTGCATCTACAATGTGAAATGCCACTGATACTGCAAAAAAGATAACTGCAATTAGTATAAACGTAATAATAAAAGCCAATGCGTTGACACTCATGGCCGCAATACTTTTTGCCACATATCCCGTAAAAGTTCCTGTAAGAATCTTACTATAGCCTTCCTGGTTATTATTTTCAATCATCGTGTTTTTCCAGGATGAAGGAAGAGGAAGTGCTTTAATAAATTCTTTTTGTATCTCTTCTTCTGCATGATCAAGCTCTGAATTAATATTTAATTCCAGTTGCTTTTCTACTCTTTTTTCAACATAATGATCCAGGTGTATTTGTTCATTCAAGAATGCCGTTACTTTTCCATTCAAACTGATGGATAAAATAATTGCCGCAAAAACACCTGCAATGGACCACAGCGTAAGGAGCCCGCCTTTTCTGGCTCCTTCAATTGCTGAGATTATTACGATTACTGCCGCTGCAATTCCTGCTGCCATAATTCCCTCCTGAATGGAAATATCCGCTTTTCTTCGACTATTTCCAGTTAAAATGTCTGTCTTTCAGAATATGCATACGTTTTTTATTGTATTTATCGAATATTTTATCAAAGTGACTGCGCTTCTGTGCACGCTGAACAGCCTGTTCGGTCAGTATTTTCGCATTATTCAAGGATAATACCACGTTTTTCTCCTGCATTTCTTCCGCAACCACAGCAATGGTCATATAAGCAGTTTCTTCTACTCTATATTCCATGATTTCTGCGCAGCTGATTACACATTTCAAAAACATTTCATTGGATAAAGGTGCATCCGGATCTGCAATATCATCTAAAACAGTATGAACCACTGTTTTCGCTTTCCCCGCTTCGCCTTCATCGGATTCACTTCCGGTTTCCTCCGACTCAGCTGTCATTACTCCGTCTTCTTCTGTTTTAACACCTTCCGTCTTTATTTCTTCTGTCTCCGCTTCAACAGTTTCGGTTTCTTCTGTTTCGATGCTTTCTGCCTTCACTTCTTCTTCCGCTTCGACAGTTTCGGTTTCTTCTGTTTTGACAGCTTCCGTCTTCACTTCTTCTTCCGCTTCAGCAGTTTCGATTTTTTCTGTTTCAACAGTTTCTGTTTCTGATTCTTCCACTTCGGCAGTTTCGCCTTCGTTTTTCTCTGATTTAACAGATTTTGTTTTTGCGTCTTCTGCTTCAGTTATCTCTGCCTCTGTTGCTTCTGTTTTGACAGTTTCCGCTTCGGTTCTTTTCAGTTTGGCAACTTCAGTTTCTGTTGTCTCTGCTTCCGATGCTTCCGGCATTATTTTTTCTATTTCCGCATCCTCCTCTTCTGCAAATTCATTTTCTGCAGAAGAATCCTCATTTCCTTCCTCTTCAGTCAGGTTTTCTATGGGATTCTGATAAGGATCTGTTTCAATAAAAGTTTCCATATCTGCCGTTTTCAACACCTTATCATATTTATATGAAGATGAAGAAAGCATTCCGGCTACTTTCTCTCTTACTTCCCGAAGAACTTTCAATTCATAGATTTCCTTAATCTGAGATGATGTAAGACGATCAATCTGCTCATCATCCAGCATATCCAGTTCACTTAACATCCGTTCTTGAATATCTTCAATGTATGCCCGGGATTCACGGCCGATCGTAATGTACTCGACTTCTGAACCATAGTCATATTCATCTTCGTCATCTGTATGAAGCGTTTTGCGAAATCCTTCTGTAACTTTGCCCAGAGAAGAAAAGATTCCTTTATTACCGACTTTTGCCGCAGAGGATTCTGCATCCATATCCGGTTTTGAAAATTCCTGAAAATGGATTTCTCTGACTTTGCCCTTTTCCACCTGAGCATATCTGTCTTTCGAACTGAAAACATCTGCTATTTTCTGTTCTCGTTCAATTCGCTCATTTTCTTTTCTGATGCGAAGCGCTTTTGCAGCCTCTTCCGTCTGTCGGATCTTATCAGCTTCTGCTTCTCTGGTTTTATATGTAAGAGCATCTCCTGATTCTTCTATATAAGAATGAGAATCAGACAAATCATTTGGTATGTCTGATATTTCATCGTCTTCAAAAAATTCAGTCTGCTGCATTTCAGCCATCTGATCCCACTGATTTTCTGTACGATCGTTTCTCTGTATAAACGTCTCTGTATCCTGTTCAAATGGAGTATCCGCATTATGATCGCCGTCAGGCGCTTTTTCAAATTCTTCTTCCAACATCTTCCGACGATTTCGGGCAGCTTCAAGGATTGAAATTTCTTCATCTGTCAGGCCATCAATTCTTTCTTTCAGACGGACAGCTTTTTCAACATACTTTCCATCGCCAAAGAAACATATTAATTCATGGCAGATCCTTGCACAGTCTTCCCACTGATTATTTTTCTCATACAGCCGCGCCAGTTCATATCCCCAGCGTTCTTCAAATTCGTATTCTTTATATTTTTCCAGATAGTGTATCTGCTCATCATAACTTCCATTGCCGGACGCAGTGATCTGATACCGCATCAGGCAGGAAATGCTGTCATCCGGCCACTCATTTTCAAACTGAATGCAAAGACCGACAGCATTGGAAATATCCCCTGTTTCAATGCAGAGTTCAATCAGTTTCTGCATCATATTTCGGCCGGTTATTCCATGCACATCATAATAAGAAAATAATGTATTTTTAGCCTCTGCCTTTTCTCCCAGATTTTCATATGCTTCAACTATATTAAGAATCAACAGACCATTATTGACCTTGCCAAGATTCAGTTTTTCCGCAATTCGCACAACTTCTTCGTATCGTTTTTCACTCATCAGTGACCGTATGGTTCTTGTCACTCTATTTATATCCTGTCTATCCACAACGCATCCCTCCCATTCAGGATACCCGAAAAATCTATTTATGCAATCCCGTTCTTGATACAGTATACAAATTTGCTTCTCATCCTATGGAGACGGGAGTTATCTCCCATCTGATATGATCGGAACAAAGACCCGGCGTGAAGTATCACATTCCGGACCGGGTCTTTAATATTTATAATTGAACTCTTCCCTCCAGAGCTCTGTAAAGTGTTACTTCATCAATATATTCAAGATCTCCTCCAACCGGCACACCGCTTGCTATTCTCGTCAGTTTAATACCTGTTGGTTTCACCAGTTTACTGATATACATTGCTGTAGCTTCTCCTTCAAGATTGGAGTTTGTTGCAATGATCAGTTCATCCACATCATCTGCAAGACGTGTCATCAGTTCTTTCAGCCGGATATCCGTAGGGCCAATTCCTCTTGAGGGCGAAATGGCACCATGCAGTACATGGTATACCCCTTCGTATCTGCCGGTTTTTTCATAAGCGGCCAGATCCCTTGGATTTTCCACAACCATAATCTGTTTATGATTTCTCGCCGGATTTTTGCAGACAGGGCAAAGTTCATCATCTGTCAGCGTGCAGCAATTGCTGCAGTATCTGACCTTGCTGCGGGCATCCATAATGGTTCTGGATAGTTTTTCCGCCTCAGAGACCGGCATATTAATAATATGAAATGCCAGTCTCTGGGCGGATTTACTTCCGATTCCCGGCAATTTGGAAAGTTCTTCGATCAGAGCATTGATCTGACTTCCGTAATAATCCATAAACTGTCACCTTCCAGTTTTATCAGAAAGGCAGACCCATGCCGCCGGTTAATGAACTCATTGCTTTTGCTGCATCAGCCTCCACTGTACGAATTGCTTCATTCATCGCTGCAACAATCAGATCCTCCAGCATTTCGATATCATCCGGATCAACAACATCTTCTGCAAGTTTTACAGAAAGTACTTCTTTCTTTCCGTTGATTTTAACTTCCACTGCACCGCCGCCTGCTTTCACAGCATATTCCTTTTCCTGCAGATTCTTCTGTGTTTCTTCCATCTGTTTCTGCATTTTCTGTGCCTGTTTCATCAGATTATTCATATTAGCAGGCATTCCGCCGCCAAATCCACCTCTTTTAGCCATAATTATACTCCTTTATCATTCTTCTTCTATTTCAACGCCCTGAAATACTGATTGCAGTTGTTCTTCTGTAATATACTGATTTCTGACGCCGCTTTCATTTAAAACAAACCGGAATTCACATTCCATGCCGGTAATTTTTTTCACAGCTTCCTTTATTCCTGTGAGATATGGAGTTCTTGCTCCAATTGTATAATATTTATCATCATCAAACACAATCTGGAAACCGGTTCCCTGCGGATCCGGTTCCGGCTCTGCCTTTTGCAGTGCTGCTCTGGCTGCTTTATAATTTAATGAAGTAATGATCTTACTCCAGTTCTTCCGAAGGAGCTGAAAACGCTCCATCTGGCTTTCCGGAACACGGATTGCCGATGAGGAGTCCTGCCGATTCCCTGCATTTTCTGTATGATTTTTTTCATCCTGATACCATGCCGAGCTTTCATCGGTACGGTTATTCGCCGGTCCTGCGGTTCCAGGTACGGCATAATATCCCTGCTCCAGTTTCTGTTCCAGAATTTCCAGACGATTCAGCACAGAATCCAGATTATACTCCGTCTCAGGGCGAATCAGTTTGATAAATGTCATTTCCAGTAAAACTCTTTTATCCGCCACCTGACGTATACGGCCGGACAACTCGGAAAATACACGGATATAACGCATCAATGTTTCTTCACTGATACGGCGGCTCATACCCGCCAGTTCATACAGTTCCTCTTCCGATACTTCAAGGGTGTCTGCATCCAGATCGGACGCTTTCAAAAGCATAATATTACGCAGATACCAGATAAAATCACTTACAAGCTGACCAAGTTCACGGCCCTGCATCACAATTTCATCAATTAATCCGATACAATCTGCCGTTCTTCCATCCAGCACGGCCTGCAAAAGTTTCCCGCAACGGTCATAACTTGCAGCCCCCAGAACATTCAGTACTTTTTCATAGGTCAGTTCTTCCCCATAATGAAAGGCAATGCACTGATCCAGCAGGCTGATGGATTCACGCATTGATCCATCTGCTTTTCTGGAAATATATCGAAGTGCC
>JBJELP010000305.1:0-61060 GCA_051879215.1 Lachnospiraceae bacterium | reverse complement strand
AATCCTTCCAGTTTGCAAGACCGACCGGACCATTTACCTGGAACAGTGTGGGAGCTCCGCTCTTACCCATTTCACTCATCAGAGTGGTTTCATATTCGCCGGATGCAGCTGTTACAATGTCAACCTGTACACCTGTCTTTTCTGTGTACACTTTTGCAAGATCCTTCCATGCTCCATCCTGTTCAGGCTTGAAGTTCAGATAATAAACGGATCCTTTTGCGGTTTCGTCTCCGGAAGCGGCGGGTTTTGAACCGTCATCGGTTGAAGACTTTGCGCCGCAGCCAGCTAACATGGATGTTGCAAGAACACCTGCGAGAATGATTGATAATACTCTCTTTTTCATTTTTTCCTCCTTTTAATATAAGATTCGACTTCATCGAATCCATTTTTTTGAAACGTTTCCAAAATGTGTTCCAAAATGGAACATGCATTTTTGTTATCTTTATCTTATCCTTTTTTGCCGGATAAATCAATAGTTTTTTAACAAAATTTCATTTTTTGGTTATTTTTTCTAGCATATTTTGTTTAAAGACACGAAATCCACCTTTTTTTCCTTTCCAACTATACATCCTGCACAAATAAGTACTGCCTGCATCCCCTCTTCTGTTTTCATATTTTTTGAAACGTTTCCATTTATTATCCTCCGTTTATCACAATTTTCTTCTTTACAATTCGGAAAATATCCATTATAATCGCAAGTAGTCTTAATCGCTAAGGCAACGAAGGGAAGAAGTAGCTTTGATTTCTGTCTGCAGAGAGTATCCGGTTGGTGAAAGGATACGACAGTTCATTGTGAAATACATCCCGGAGCCGCAGTCCGAACTGCACAGGATGCACAGTAGGCGCTGACGGGTGCGCCCGATATCGCGCAGGAGTGTGATAGCACTCCATGAGGGAGATTTCGTAAGAAATCTCTGATTAAGAGGTGGTACCGCATATTATGCCCTCTGCTTTCCGGCAGAGGTTTTTTTATTGAAAAAATTGCTGCATGGTACAGACCCCTGCAAAAACTCAGATACACATGCTTTTTAAGAAAGGAAAACATTATGCAGATTTATGAAGAACTGGTAGCCCGCGGTCTGATTGCCCAGGTTACAGATGAAGACAAAATCAGAGACCTTGTCAATAACGGAAAAGCAACTTTTTATATTGGTTTCGACCCCACAGCGGATTCTCTCCATGTGGGACATTTCATGGCCCTTTGCCTGATGAAGCGTCTGCAGATGGCAGGCAACAGACCTGTTGTCCTGATCGGCGGCGGTACAGCACATATCGGAGACCCTTCCGGACGTACCGACATGCGTCAGATGATGACTTCGGAAATGATTCAGCACAACTGTGACTGTTTTAAGAAACAGATGGAACGCTTCATTGAATTCGGCGAAGACAAGGCAATCATGGTAAACAACGCAGACTGGCTTCTGAACCTGAACTACGTTGATGTCCTTCGGGAAGTTGGTTCCTGCTTCTCCGTTAACAACATGCTTCGTGCAGAATGCTACAAGCAGCGTATGGAAAAAGGTCTCTCCTTCCTGGAATTCAACTACATGATCATGCAATCCTACGACTTCTACCATCTGTTCCAGGAATACGGCTGCAACATGCAGTTCGGCGGCAATGATCAGTGGTCCAACATGCTGGGCGGTACCGAACTGATTCGCCGCAAGCTGGGCAAGGATGCATATGCCATGACCATCACCCTTCTTCTGAACTCTGAGGGCAAAAAGATGGGTAAGACAGTAGGCGGTGCAGTATGGCTGGATCCCAACAAAACTTCACCCTTTGAGTTCTTCCAGTACTGGAGAAACGTTGCCGATGCAGACGTTCTCAAATGCATCCGTATGCTGACATTCCTTCCTCTGGAACAGATTGACGAAATGGACAGCTGGGAAGGCAGCCGTTTAAACGAAGCAAAGGAAATCCTTGCTTATGAACTGACTGCACTGGTTCACGGTACAGAAGAAGCAGAAAAGGCAAAAGCAGCTTCCCACGCACTGTTTGCAGGCGGAGGCGATGACTCCAATATGCCCACCACAGAAATTTCAGCAGATCAGCTTCAGGATGGTGAAATCGGCATTCTCGCACTGATGACTGCCTGCGGTATCACCAAAAACAACAGTGAAGCCAGAAGAAATGTTCAGCAGGGCGGCGTATCCGTAAACGGTGAGAAAGTCACCGATGTCAATACAAAAATTACCGAAGCCCAGCTGAAAGACGGTATCAAAATCCGTAAAGGAAAGAAAGTCTACCATAAAGCAATCATGAAATAATTTTCCTGATCGAATCTCCGGACGTTCCTGCAGTTTCATTTCAGGATAAAAGAGGTATTCCGAAAAACGATGAAATCTGCCATCGATCCGGAATACCTCTTGTTCTTACTGTTTTCTTACTATTCAACTACTGTTCTATTGCTGCAAAGAATAATTCATAGAAATCATCCTCACCTTCCAGCAGAGGAGAGTTTTCACCGCCTCCATTGGTGCTTCTCCGCATGGCAGCATAAAAATCTTCTCCGGCACTGATCAGATCCATTTCATAAAGGGGATAGCCCAGTTCCCGACAAACTTCACAGAATGCCGCCACCGGCTTTTCTTCCTTTCTGGTTGCCAGAAATCTTCTCCGCAGATTTTCATCTGCAAGTGCTTTTCTCTGCAGAATTTCAAGAATATCAACTGTATTCATCATGACCTCCTTGCCGTTCAGCAATGCTGAACTGATATTATTTCCTTTCGTCTATTGTACCACTGAATCAAATAATACAAAAGTGTAGATTTTGTATTAATTTTTATCCTTATTCATCCGTAAAATATGACTTATCTTAATAATTGTTTAAAACCATAATAAGAATTCCTTCAAAGAATTGACGGTTAAATATGAATATTTTATACTATATGCATAAATAATGTACGATTTTGAGCGATATCTGAATCATATTTTAAAAGGAGGAAAGTACAAATGAAAAAAAGCAAACGATTTCTATCGTTCCTGTTAAGTCTGCTTCTTGTTTCATCGGTTATGGCAATCCATTCGATTCCTTCCGAAGCAGCTGTAAAATACGGATATGTCAATTATTCTTATCTGAATCTGCGGTCCGCTCCCACCACTTCTGCCAAAAAAATTACAAAATTGTCCAGAAATGATACCGTGGAAATTCTTTCATCGAATAAGGGCTGGTATCGTGTCAATGCTTTCCACAGCGGAAAGATTTATAAAGGCTATGTTTCATCCGGTTATATCCATTCCGGATATGCACCCGGTGCCCAGAACGGATATGTTAACGATCCTGCTTTGAATCTGAGAAAAGGGGCCGATGTTTCCTATTCCAGAATAACGGTTCTCAGTAAAAACGATCCGGTGAAAGTTCTTCAGACCATCGGAAAGTGGAGTCTGGTATCCGTTGTTCATAAAGGAACCACTTATACCGGTTACGTGGCCAAACGATATCTGGTAATTGGTAAGACTGCTACTAAGTCGGGATCTGCTTCCTCATCCGCCTCCTCTGCATCGTCTTCATCATCAAAAGTAATCTACCTTACCTTTGATGACGGTCCGGGACCTTATACCAAAAAACTGCTTGATATTCTGGACAAGTACAATGTAAAAGCTACTTTTTTCGTCACCAATCAGTTTCCGAAATATCAGAATATGATCGGTGAAGAAGCCAAACGAGGACATACGGTAGCAGTACATACCTATTCCCATGACTTTGCATCCATTTATAAAAGCCAGACTGCATTCTGGAACGATATCGATAAAATGAACAGTCTCATAAAAAAACAGACCGGAAAAACATCTGATATCCTGCGATTCCCGGGAGGAAGTTCCAATGCGGTGAGTAAAAAATACTGCAAGGGAATCATGACAAAACTGACAGCCAATGCATCCGGTCACGGCTTTGTTTATGCTGACTGGAATGTGGATTCCAGAGATGCCGGCGGTACCACCTCTTCATCCGGTGTTGCATCCAATGTAAAAAAAGGCTGTGCAAAACAGAAAACCAGTGTCGTTCTGATGCATGACATCAAATCCTACAGTGTAAATGCCGTGGAAGATATCATTAAATGGGGGCTCAAAAACGGTTATTCATTCAAAGCCATGACAAAATCCAGCAGCATGGCCCATCACGGACATTTGAACAATTGATGGGAGACCTCTCCTGAAAGATAATATAAAAAATATAAAACAACGAAAAGCTGCAGCCAGATGGTACTGCTCCCGGTTGAAATAACCGGAGCGTATCCATCTGGCTGCAGCTTTTATCTGAATCGGATTCATGTCCGCAGCGGAATCTTTTCTGATTCTTTTCATATTTCTTCTTACATCTCTTCACTCATCTTTGTCAGCTTTGCTGCCTGATCGGCTGCAATCAGGCTGTCGATGATTTCATTGAGATCTCCATCCATGATGGAATCAATCTTATACAGGGTCAGCTTGATACGATGCTCTGTCACACGTCCCTGAGGGAAATTGTAAGTCCGGATCTTTTCCGAACGATCACCGGTACCAATCTGGCTTCTTCTGGCTTCTGCTTCTTCACTCTGTTTTTTTGCCAGTTCCAGATCATACAGCCTGGAACGGAGAACCTTCAGCGCTTTATCTTTATTCTTTAACTGTGATTTTTCATCCTGACAGGAAATAACAATACCTGTGGGGATATGAGTCAGTCGTACAGCGGAGTCCGTTGTGTTGACACACTGACCGCCATTTCCGGATGCACGGAATACATCAAACTTGATATCGTTCATATCAATCTGTACATCCACTTCTTCGGCTTCCGGCATAATTGCAACGGTACTGGTGGATGTATGAATACGTCCGCCGGATTCGGTTTCCGGTACACGCTGTACACGGTGAACACCGCTTTCATACTTCAGTTTTGAATATGCGCCCTGACCGGTGATCATGAATACCACTTCCTTAAAACCACCGATGCCGTTTTCATTGACACTGACAATTTCTGTCTTCCAGCGGTTCCGTTCTGCGTAACGGCTGTACATACGATACAGTTCGGCAGAGAATAAAGCTGCTTCATCTCCGCCTGCACCTGCACGGATTTCAACAAAAACGTTCTTATCATCGTTGGGATCCTTGGGCAGCAGTAAAATCTTCAGCTGTTTTTCCAGGTCTTCAATTTTTTTCTTTGCGTCTGCCATCTCTTCCTTGAGCATCTGACGCATTTCTTCATCACTTTCTTCTTCCAGCATCAGCAAACTATCTTCCACATCCTGTTTTGCCTGTTTATATGCTTTATACGCTTCCACAATCGGAGTCAGATCTGCCTGATCTTTCATCAGCTTGCGGAACCGGTTCTGATCCTCTGTAACATAAGGACTGTTCAGTTCCTGCATGATTTCCTCATAGTGGATCAGAATATCCTCTAATCTATCAAACATAATTCTCCCTCTTTCTCAAATCCTGCCAATTTCATATCTGGCCATAACCACACGATCCAGCCCCGCCAGATCCTTTATTACCTCAATATCCGAATAACCTGCTTCTTTCAATAGTTCAGGAATGGATTCCCCCTGATCATATCCTATCTCAAACAGCAGATATCCACCATGTTTCAGAAAAGAACGGGCTTTATCCACTATCATGCGATAAAAATACACACCGTCCTCCATACCATCCAATGCAAGCCGGGGTTCATGGTCTTTCACCTCGGGCATCAGATGATCGATTTCACTGCTTCTGATATAAGGCGGATTCGAAACGATTATATCAAATTCTTCTGTATCTGACAATGCTTCGAAAAGATTGCTCTGCACCAGATGCACGGAACCTGCACACAACCTTTCATTGTTTCGTGCTGCAACGGACAAAGCCTGTTCTGAAATATCCACAGCTGTAACAGACAGGGATACGCATCCATTTTCTGCCGCTTCCCGGGCCATGGCATACAGACTGATGGCAATACAGCCGGAACCGGTACACATATCCAGAACCCGATATTCTCTCTCACCGTGCAGCGGTTTTGCCGGATTGTCTGCACCATACCTCTGGACGCTGCATTCCTTTTTCTTTTCCAGACTGCTTTTCATGATATCCAGTGCTTTTTCCGCCAGAACCTCTGTATCTGCTCTTGGGGTCAGCACGTGCTCATTCACTTCAAAATCAAACCCCATAAATGGAGCTGTCCCTGTAATATGCTGCAGAGGGATTCTGCTGCATCGCCGCAAAACAGCTTCTTCCAGCTGTTTTTTCTGTGCATCCGGACATGCTCGATTCATATCCATATAATAAGAAGCCCTTGACATCTGAAATACCCAGGAAAACAGAAGCCAGCTGTCTGATGCAGCTTCTTCAATTCCTGCTTCCCTCAGCCTCTTTTCTGCTTCCTGCAAACATTCTCTATATGTCACAATGCCCCTCCGCTTCAGTCATCTGCATTCTCTTCCTGCCATTCCTTCCAGTCAAATACCGCTTCCACAGCCTGAATGGCAACTTCAATCATATCATCTTCCGGTTCCATGGTGGTCATCTGCTGTAATTTCATCCCCGGCGCACTGA
Organism: Lachnospiraceae bacterium; assembly: GCA_051879215.1. Taxonomy (GTDB): domain Bacteria; phylum Bacillota; class Clostridia; order Lachnospirales; family Lachnospiraceae; genus TWA4. Next base: position 54,550 of record JBJELP010000305.1, on the reverse strand, counting down.
TCAGATTGACCAGCGGATGATCGCTTTTTCCTGCCAGACGCAGTATTTCATAGGAGATGCCGGCCACAACCGGTATCAGAAGAATGCGGCTGAGCATACGCATCCATATAGTTTCTGTCCGGATAAACATGAATAATACGATACTGATCACCATGACAAACAGCATGAAGCTGGTGCCGCAGCGCTTGTGAAGTCTGGAACTCTTTCTCACATTCTCCACATTCAGCTCCAGTCCGTGCTCAATGCAATTGATGCATTTGTGCTCTGCACCATGATACATGAATACCCGCCTGATTTCCTCCATTTTTGAAATCAGAAATACATAAAAAAGAAACAGCAGAATTCTGACAATGCCTTCCACCACTGCAGTTAAAAACGGCTTTTTCACAAACCGTTCCAGAATACCGGCCAGAAATGCCGGCAGTACCATAAAGATTCCCAGAGACATGGCAATGGAAAGCACCACCGTAAATCCCAGCAGAAGTTTTTCCGCAGTCTCCTTTGAAAAATGCTTTTCCATGAATCCCTGACCGGATTCTCCGCCTTCCTCCTCTTCTTCAAAGAAACTGGCTGACCAGGTCAGTGTCTTCATTCCCAGTACCATGGAATCTATAAAATTGAATACTCCCCGGATAAAGGGCAAAGAAAACAACTTCTTCTGTCCTGCAAGGAGTTTATACTCATCCTGTAATATTTCGATTGTCTGATTTTCTTTGCGGACAGCAACTGCATAGGCATCTCCGTTTTTCATCATGATTCCTTCTATAACAGCCTGACCGCCGATTCCTGATGATCGCATCCTGTATCCTTTCCGGATTTCTCCAAACTGAAAACCATTCCTGCTCAAACGTAAAAAAGTTGAGACCCAAAACAGCGGTCTCAACTTTTATGAACCTATCAAAATCCGATTGATTATTTACCGTACTTACGATTGAATTTTTCAATACGGCCACGAGCGGAAATTGCCTTCTGCTGTCCTGTGTAGAAAGGATGACACTTGGAGCAGATTTCTACGTGGATGTTGCCCTTTGTAGAACCTGTCACGAATCTGTTGCCGCAGTTACATACAACTTCTGCCTGATAATACTTAGGATGGATTCCTTCTCTCATGTTATAACACCTATAGCCTTTCCGGATGGTTCCAACCATCACCATATATTGTACAATATACCGATAAATCGGTGAAACTGATATGTAGCCAAATCAGTCTAAAAGCGATTATATCATAGAACAATTTGTCTGGCAAGTGATTTTCACAGAAATTTGTGTTACAGATTCGGCACCGTTCCGAATCCTTTCAGCACACCGATGGTTTCTGAATTGGAACGGGTCTTATAGAAGGTCTTCAGCACACGTTCTGTGATTTCCTCCGGTTTCATACAATTCATCTGATTGCGGATCACCGTCATTGCTTCCTGTTCCTCCGGAGTAAGCAGAAGATCATCCCGTCTGGTTCCGGATTTCAGCAGATCGATGGCAGGGAAGATACGCTTTTCTGACAATTTACGATCCAGTACCAGTTCCATATTGCCGGTTCCCTTGAATTCTTCAAAAACCACATCATCCATACGGCTGCCGGTATCCACCAGAGCCGTTGCCAGAATGGTCAGGCTGCCGCCTTCCCTCATATTACGGGCAGCACCGAAGAATTTTTTGGGACTGTTTAAGGCTGCCGGATCCAGACCACCGGAAAGAGTTCTTCCGCTGGCAGTTACGGTAAGGTTGTATGCACGGGTAAGGCGGGTAATACTGTCCAGAAGGATCATGACATCTCTGCCCTGTTCCACCAGACGCTTTGCACGCGCCAGAACCATCTCAGACACCCGTTTGTGGTGTTCGGGAAGTTCATCAAAGGTGGAATGAATCACCTCCACATTGGATCCCTTTACAAATTCCTTGATATCGGTCACTTCTTCCGGACGTTCATCGATAAGAAGAATGATAATATGGACTTCCGGATGATTGATTTTCACTGCATTGGCCACCTGTTTCAGCAAAGTAGTTTTTCCTGCCTTGGGCGGGGATACAATCATACCTCTCTGCCCCTTGCCAATAGGTGCAAACATATTCATAATACGCATGGCGATTGAACAGCCCGGTGTTTCCAGCTGAAGTCTGCTGTCCGGAAATACAGGAGTCAGATTTGCAAAATGAGGACGTCTGGGAAAATTCTCCGGTTTTTCTCCATTGATTGATTTGATATACAGTAATGCCGGAAACTTTTCATTGGACTGGGTCACCCGGATGGCACCTTCAATGATATCACCGGTTCTCAGGTCAAATTTCCGGATCTGTGTGGGAGAGACATATACATCGTCTGTACCGGTCAGATAATTATCACTGCGGATAAATCCATAGTTTCCATCCGGTACATTTTCAAAAATTCCATGGGCAATACAACCGCTGTCAAGGCTTTCCAGTTCTTCACTGATGGGTATCGTTTCAGTTCCCTGCTCAACCGTATCCGGTTCTTCACCCATTGGGGACCCATTCCGGATTCTGTACTCATCTTCCGGACTCACAGCAGATCTGTCATTTCTGTATTCAATCGGGTTTCTGCTTCCTGTTCGGCTGCCGATCCGGTTGTCAGAAATACTGAACGTCCGATTGTCTCCCCGGTTATTATAGCGATTGTCCGTATTGTCAGTCCGGTTGTTATAGCGATTGTCGGTATTGTCAGCTCGGTTGTTACAGCGATTGTCCGTATTGTCAGTCCGATTATTATAGCGATTGTCGGTTCGATTGTTGTTTCGATTGTCAGAAGTGGAATAGGAACGACCATCATTTCGAGTCATATATCGGTTGTCGGTTCGATTGTCCGGACGGCCGGAATATCTGCCGTCTCCACGATTTGTCCGGATATCAGTTCTTCCTGCCGGGCGATTTACAGATCGGGTATGCTGCTCCGACTTTATTTCTTTTCCCTGATCGACTGCCGGCACATTGTTTGATGTGTTCTGCGATTCTTTCTCCGGCAGATCCGGCTGAACGGTTGAAGGATCTCCTTTCAGAACTGCAATCAATTCTGATTTTCTAAGGGATGATATTTTCTTCACCCCCTGCTCCTTCGCCAGTTCCCGAAGCTGCATCAGTGATAATTTTTCAAAATTTTCCTGCATGAATTACTCCTTTATTCTTCAGATAAGAACATATCCAGCACAGAATATAATTCATCCCGTCCCATTTTACTTTCTGCGGAAAACAGGATCAGCTTATCTTCTGTTCGAAGGCCAAGTCCTTTCCGGAGAACGGAAATCTGTTTCTGATACTGGCTTCTCTTCAATTTATCTGCTTTTGTTGCGATTACGATCGGATAAAAACCGTTCTGCACAATCCAGTCATACATATTAACGTCATTGGCAGAGGGTTCGTGACGGGAATCTACTAAAAGAAATACTGCTTTTAAAGAAGGGGAAGTATGGAGATACTTTTCAATCATGACACCCCATTTTGCTCTTTCTTCTCTGGATACTTTTGCATAACCGTAACCGGGAAGATCCACAAAATACATGGTGTCATTCACATTATAATAATTAATCGTCTGGGTCTTGCCCGGAGAAGAAGAAGTTCTCGCATAAGATTTTCTGTTGCAGAGCGCATTGATCAATGAGGATTTGCCAACATTGGATTTGCCGGCAAATGCAAATTCCGGCATGGTGTGTACGGGAAGTGTACTGGTAATACCACATACCGTTTCCAGATTCACGGATTTTATAACCACGTAGTTTCCTCCTGTTTAAATGAATTCAGTTCTGATTTTTGACTTTGGTGATTTACATCAGCTATTTGAATAATGACTTTACAGCATATGTATACATATCCTGGCTGCTTCTGGACCAGTTATTGCACACTGCAATGGCCTGTTCCTTGTTGGGAACCGAAATTTCCACTGCAAACAGCAGATTGCGGCCTTCCTTTACCTGACAGCGGACAATATACTCCTGACCGCTTTTGTAATACTCTGCAGTGATGCCGGATTCATTACGCAGTTTTACCTGATTGTTTTTCAGAAATGTATCAATATCAAGAATAATTGCCTGCGATACAGTTGAACTGAAATAGGATAATGTTTCTTTTCCGGACTCGGTAATACTGTAATGGGATGCGTTATGCAGAGATTCCGATGACACCAGACCTGCAGCAGCCAGTTCATTGATTGCCTGCTGGAATGTAAAATAATCCGTATATTCCTTGTCCAGAAAAAATCCAAGCATCTGTGAATTTGTCAGAGGAAACTGCACCTGATTCAGCATATAGAGAATCATCAGCTTATATAATGTCAGCGGCTCTGTCATACACTCACCTCCCTGCAAAACCTTTTTATATACACATTTTTTCTCAGCCAATCTGTTTCGGCAAAACAATTCGGCTATCATTCTAACAGGAATTTTCACTGAAATCAAGTATGCAGAAGGAAAAATTAAAGCTGCTGCAGTGATATGCAGCAGCTTCATTACAAATTGTTACAATGACATGGTGCTCAGTCTCTCTGAATGGATTTTCTGATCTCCAGAGACTTTTCTTCACTGATCAGCAGGCGGATCAGTTCCAGTCCCAGATCGATCGCATAACCCAGTCCCCGCGCTGTGGTAATGTTTCTATCGGTTACCACACCGTCTGTCACATGCATTGCACCATACAGACTGCTCTCCCATCCGGGATAACAGGTTGCTTTTCTGCCCTCCAGTAAATGGAGTTCACCCAGTACACTGGGTGCCGCGCAGATTGCTGCAATTCTTCTTCCATCCTTTGCAGCCTGTTTCAAAGCATCTGCGACAATGGAAGATCCTTTCAGATTTGCTGTACCTGGCATGCCGCCGGGAAGGAAAATCATATCTGCATCCGCTCCATTTACCTGATCGGCACAGGCATCGGTACGAATACGGATTCCGTGGGAGCCTTCCACTTCACACTGTTCATGGATAGAAGTCATCACCACTTCAATTCCGGCACGTCGAAGCACATCAACCACAGCAAGGCATTCCACTTCTTCCAGCCCATTTGCCATATATGCAATTACTTTTGCCATAATACTGTCCTTTCTGATCCCATTCCGTTTCGGGTCAGAATTCATCATTCCGACCCGAATTCTGTTTTCAGTCAGCCTGTTCTTCCGGAACGGTTACTGTGATTTTTTCCAGATGCCAGATATCATCCACATAATCCTGAATGGTACGATCAGAAGAAAACTTTCCGACATTTGCCACATTGCGGATTGCAGCTTCTGCCCACCAGTCACTGTTGCGATACGCTTTTTCAACCTTTTTCTGCGCTTCCGCATAAGAATAGAAATCCTTCAGGATAAAATAGGTATCTGCTCTGGAGGTATCCAGTGTGTTTAACAGAGAATTATACAACGGACGGAACCGATCCGGATCATCCGGTGAATAGAATCCGTTGATCAGCTGCATCAGTACGCGGCGGATTTCCATATCGTTATTGAAAATATCCATGGGATCATAGCCGCCATTCTGCTCATAGTTGATGACTTCATCGGCTGACATACCGAAAATAAATGCATTTTCTTCGCCGACTTCTTCTACGATTTCCACGTTGGCCCCATCCATGGTACCCAGTGTCAGTGCACCGTTCAGCATAAATTTCATATTGCCGGTACCGGATGCTTCTTTGCTGGCAGTGGAAATCTGTTCGCTGACATCGGATGCTGCAAAAATAATTTCCGCATTGGATACACGGTAATCTTCAATAAAGACAACCTTAATCTTACCGTTGATTGATTTGTCGTTATTGATCACATCCGCCACGCTGTTGATCAGTTTGATTGTCAGCTTCGCAATCCGATAACCGGCTGCAGCCTTCGCACCAAAGATAAAAGTGCGGGGATAGAAATCCATATCCGGATTACTGATCAGCTGATTATACAGATACATCACGTGCAGGATATTCAACAGCTGACGTTTGTATTCATGCAGACGCTTCACCTGTACATCGAAGATGGAACGGGGATTCACATCGATTCCATTGTGTTCCTTGATGTATTTTGCCAGACGTACCTTATTCAGATACTTGATCTGCATAAATTCTGCTTTTGCTCTGGGATCCGCTGCATAAGGTTCCAGTTTCTTCATCTGCGAAAGATCTGTGATCCAGCCATCACCGATTTTTTCAGTGATCCAGTCGGATAACAGCGGATTCGCATGGAGAAGGAAACGGCGCTGTGTAATACCGTTGGTTTTGTTATTGAATTTTTCAGGATACATCTGATAGAAATCTTTCAGTTCCTGTTTTTTCAGAATTTCCGTATGAAGTCTGGCTACACCGTTAACAGAGAAACCTGCCACAATGGCCATATTGGCCATCTTAACCTGTCCGTCATAGATAATAGCCATTTTTCGGATTTTCTCCTGGCTGCAGTCCGGATATTTTTCCATAATTTCCTTACAGAAACGACGGTTAATTTCCTCCACGATGGAATACACACGAGGAAGCAGACGGGAAAACAGTTCAATGGGCCATTTTTCCAGTGCCTCTGCCATAATGGTATGATTGGTATACGCACAGGACTTTGTGGTAACCTCCCATGCTTCATCCCAGGTAAATTCATAATCATCCATCAGAATCCGCATCAGTTCCGGGATGGCAACGGTGGGATGGGTATCGTTCAGCTGGAATACTACCTTCTCATGAAGTTTGTGCAGATCCGTATGCTTCGGATTTCGGAGATACTTGTCGATGGCTGTCTGGATGGAAGCAGAAATGAAGAAATACTGCTGCTTCAGACGTAGTTCCTTTCCTGCATAATGTTCATCATTGGGGTACAGAACTTCGACAATGTTTTTCGCCAGATTCTCAGATTCCACCGCTTTCCGGTAATCACCGCGGCCGAATTCCTGCAGGTTAAAGGTATCCATGGGTTCTGCGTCCCAGATTCGCAGGGTATTCACCACATGATTGCCGTAGCCGACAATGGGAAGGTCATAGGGTACTGCTTTTACAGCCTGATATCCTTCCACGCTGTAATGATCCCTGCCGTTTTCATCCTTTCTGGAAGAAACATATCCGCCGAATTTAACGATTTTGGTATATTCATCACGACGAATCTCAAACGGATTTCCATATTTCAACCAGTCATCCGGTACTTCTTTCTGATATCCATCCCGGATTTCCTGTTTGAACATACCATATTTGTAACGGATACCGCAGCCGTATGCCCGGTATCCCAGGGTTGCCAGAGAGTCCAGAAAACATGCAGCCAGACGTCCGAGGCCGCCGTTGCCCAGTGCATAATCCCGCTCGGAATCTTCAATTTCGTTGAGATTCAGCCCCAGTTCTTCCAGTGCCTGTTTCACCACTTCGTGTGCCTGCAGGTTGATGATATTGTTGCCGAGAGCACGGCCCATCAAAAATTCCATGGACAGATAATAGACCATTTTGGCATCCTGCTCATCAAAAGCTTTATGGGTAGCCATCCAGTCTTCCACAATAATTTCCTTTAACGCATAGGCAACTGCATTGAAAAGCTGGTGATTATCCGCTTCTTCAATGGTCTTGCGATAGAAATTCTTGAGGTATTCCTCAATATCATTTTTAAACAGTTCTTTGTCCAGTTTTACCATGGGGAATAATTCCTTTCTATCGTGGCTGTTATTTGTTAACTTTTACACCGAGGGTCACCTTGTGTCCGTTGATATTCCATTCTTTTGTATAGCCATCCACAGAACCGGTTACCACATCATCTGCAAGAACGTATTCTTTCACCGCTTCGGTATTGCGGTTTAACAGTCCTGCAATTTCCTCACTGCCATCTGCATATACAATGATATGATCTGTAATCTGGAAATCTGCTTCTTTACGCATGGTCTGAACCTTGCTTGCCACTTCACGAAGCAGACCCTCTTCAATCAGTTCCGGAGTCAGGTTGGTATCCAGAACAACGGTGATGTTCTTGTCCTGTTCGGATACAAAACCGGGAATCTGAGCGGTATCAATCAGCAGGTCATCCTTTGTCAGAACCACTTCATTGCCGTCCACATCAAATTTCAGAGAGCCGGTTTTATTCAGTTCATCCATGGCCTTGTTTCCATCCAGATCGGCCAGGATACCCTTGATCTTACCAAGCAGTTTGCCGTACTTCGGTCCCACGGTACGCATCTGCGGTTTGAAGCTGTAGGATGTGAAGCTTCTTACATCATCTGTAAATGCAACCTTCTTCACATTCAGTTCGTCTGCAATAATGGACTGGTAGAATTCAGGAAGAACCACTTCACTCTTTACAAACATCTGACCAATGGGCTGTCTGTTCTTGATACCGGAACCATTACGGCATGCACGGCCCATAACAACAATCTTCAGAACGGTTTCCATGTATTCTTCCAGCTCTGTGTCAATGAAATCTTCATTTACTTCCGGGAAGTCACAAAGATGTACGCTTTCCGGAGCGGTCGGATCCAGGGAACAAACCAGATTTCTGTAGATCTGCTCGGTCATAAAAGGAATCATGGGAGCTGCAGCCTTTGAAATGGTAACCAGAGCGGTATACAGTGTCATGTACGCATTGATCTTGTCCTGAGGCATGCCCTTTGCCCAGAAACGTTCTCTGCTTCGTCTGACATACCAGTTACTCATATCATCCACAAATTCTTCCAGAAGTCTTGCTGCTTCCGGAATCCTGTATGCAGCCAGATTTTCATCCACACCCTTTACCACAAGATTCAGTTTGGACAGCAGCCACTTATCCATTACAGACAGTTTATCATATTCCAGAGTATATTTTGTTGCATCAAATTCATCCAGATTTGCATACAGTACAAAGAATGCATAGGTATTCCACAGAGTACCCATAAACTTTCTCTGACCTTCTGTCACCGCACCGTCGTGGAAACGCTTAGGCAGCCAGGGTGCAGAACTGGTGTAGAAATACCAGCGGATTGCATCTGCACCGTGCTGCTGCAGAGCTTCCATAGGATCCACCGCATTTCCTTTGGACTTGGACATCTTCTGTCCATCCTTATCCTGAACGTGACCCATAACAATAACGTTCTTGAAAGGTGCCTGATCAAAGATCAGTGTGGAAATAGCCAGCAGAGAATAGAACCATCCGCGGGTCTGATCAACGGCTTCGGAAATAAAATCCGCAGGGAACTGCTGCTTGAACAGATCCTGATTTTCGAAAGGATAATGGTGCTGTGCGAAAGGCATGGAGCCGGAATCGTACCAGCAGTCAATTACCTCCGGTACACGGTGCATTTCTTTGCCGCAGTCCGGACACTTGATGGTCACCGCATCAATGTAAGGACGATGCAGTTCAATGTCTTCCGGACAGTTATCGGACATTTCCTTCAGTTCCGCAATGCTGCCGATGGCATGTCTCTTGCCGCATTCACATTCCCAGATATTCAACGGTGTTCCCCAGTAACGGTTACGGGAAAGACCCCAGTCCTGAACATTTTCAAGCCAGTCACCGAAACGTCCCTTACCGATGGATTCAGGAACCCAGTTGATGGTATTGTTGTTGGCGATCAGACGATCCTTTACAGCTGTCATACGGATGAACCAGCTGTCTCTTGCATAGTAAATCAGAGGAGTGTCGCATCTCCAGCAGAAGGGATAATCATGTTCGAACTTCGGTGCGTCAAACAATTTGCCTTCCTTATCCAGATCTGCCAGAATCAGCGGATCCGCATCCTTTACAAATTTACCTGCATAAGGAGTTTCCTCTGTCATCTCACCTTTTCCGTCTACCATCTGAACAAAAGGAAGGTTGTAATGACGGCCCACATTGGCATCATCTTCACCGAATGCGGGAGCAATGTGAACGATACCGGTACCATCTGACATGGTTACATAATTATCACAGGTAACAAAATGTGCTTTCAGATTCTGTTTCTTTACCGCTTCTCCTGTACATACAAATAACGGCTCATATTCTTTGAATTCCAGATCTTTGCCTTTAAAAGTATCCAGAACTTCATATGCCTTTTCGCCATCCTTTGCCAGACCGCCCAGAACCTTGTCCAGAAGCGCTTCTGCCATATAGTAGGTATAGCCGTCTGCTGCCTTTACCTTGCTGTAGGTTTCTTCCGGATTCACACACAGTGCCACATTGGAAGGCAGTGTCCAGGGAGTTGTGGTCCATGCCAGGAAATAAGCATCTTCGCCAATTACCTTAAAACGTGCAACCGCAGAACGTTCCTTCACAGCCTTATAGCCCTGGGCTACTTCGTGGCTGGACAGAGGAGTTCCGCAGCGGGGGCAATAGGGAACAATCTTAAAACCTTTGTAAAGCAGGCCCTTTTCCCAGATCTGCTTCAGTGACCACCATTCGGATTCAATATAATTATTTTCATAGGTTACATAAGGGTTTTCCATATCTGCCCAGAAACCGACGATATCGGAAAACTGTTCCCACATTCCCTTGTATTTCCAGACACTTTCCTTACAGTGCTTGATAAAAGGTTCCAGACCATATTCTTCAATCTGTTCCTTTCCATCCAGTCCAAGCATTTTTTCCACTTCCAGTTCCACAGGAAGACCGTGGGTATCCCAGCCTGCTTTTCTGGGAACCATTGCACCCTTCATTGCTGCATAACGGGGGATCATATCCTTGATTACACGGGTTTCCACATGACCGATGTGGGGTTTTCCGTTTGCAGTAGGCGGTCCGTCATAGAAGGTATAAACAGGACCTTCCTTACGGGAATCAATACTCTTCTGGAAGATCTTATTGTCTGCCCAGAATTTTAAAACTTCCTGTTCTCTCTCAACGAATTTCAGATCGGTGGAGACTTTCTGATACATAATCTGTTACCTCCAAATTGTAAATACTATGATGCCGAGGTCAGAGTTTTTGACCTCCCGGGTGATATAGTACGTCATTCAATGAAAAAAGGCTCCGCCCGCAATCGGACGAAGCCTGAAAATATCTCTTCGTTATACCACCAACTCTAACAAGTCTGTTCCCTGTAACGGTGGGAATCCGGCCCGGCTTACGCAATTCCTCTCTCAGCCTGCAACTCGGGAGTGATTCTGCAGATAAAGTAACCCGCCGGCTTCCACCAGCCCCGGCTCGCTGTCAGTCCTTTGCCTATCTGCACTGTCTCCGTCAACGTTTTTAATCAAGTAAATATTATAATGAAAGAGAGGATGATTGTCAAGTTATATGAAAGATTTTACACGACAACGCCGTTTTTTACCGTATAGGTTTTTCCTTCCCATATTACTGTTCCACTGAAATTCCTGTCCAGCACACCGTTTCTCACATAATACCAGGTACTGTAATACTTCACCAGACCGGTATAATCCCAGTTCAGGACTCCTTTTTCCACATAGTACCAGGTGCTGTAATGTTTCACCAGACCCGTATAGTCCCAGTTCAGAACACCTTTTTCCACATAGTACCAGGTGCTGTAATATTTGGTTAACCCGGTATAATCCCAGTTCAGGACTCCTTTTTCCACATAGTACCAGGTGCTGTAATATTTGGTTAACCCGGTATAGTCCCAGTTCAGGACTCCTTTTTCCACATAGTACCAGGTGCTGTAATACTTGGTCAATCCGGTGTAATCCCAGTTCAGAATACCATTTTCCACATAATACCAGGTGCTGTAATACTTCACAAGACCGGTATAGTCATCTGCCAGCACACCATCAACGATATAATACCAGATATCATCATACTTTACCAGCGAAGTACAATCGGATGCCCAGATCCCATCCACAATATAGTAACCTTTGTCATCCAGATAGACAATACCGGTGAAATCCGGCTTTGTCCGGCCATTTTCCACATAATATACAGTTCCGTCCTGTTCCACCAAACCGGTAAACGTCTGATCTACCTGTCCGTTCTGAACATAATAAGTCGTCCCCTGATAATCGGCAAAACCCGTATACGAAGAATCCCATACCCCATCTCTGGCATAATACAGTTCATCATGGTACATTGTCAGACCCGTATAATCTGCATCTGCAATCTGTTCCCCAGGCTCCGGTTTTCCAGTATCCGGATTATCGTCATCAACAAAATCTTTATAGTATTCCCAGTATGTATCTCTGGCCTGATTGCCGCGGGTTACAGCGCTGTTCTCCTTGTTGGCAGGTGCTTCATAATAATAACAGAAAGCATATCCCACATCATATGCTCCATCCCCTGATAATTCCGCTGATGTAATCGCATTATACACCTTTGAGTAACTTTGCAATTCCTCCATCATGAAATCCAGCTGCATCTCCATATCTGCAATACTGCAGCCTCTGTTCTGGGCAAACTCCAGGAGTTTCTTCTTTCTCCCGGAACTGGTCCACTGACATAAGCCATATCCGGCAGAATCATCAGCAAAATCAGTATATTCACCGGAATCTACTGCCTCTGTATATGTTTCATCCGTATATCCCAGTTTATCTTCACAACTGTTCTGCAGATTGTTGGGTCTGAAAGAAGATTCTGCTTCCAGATTTGCCAGAATACCACAGACAGCTGCTGCATTGACTCCCTTTTCGTTTACCAGATATTCAAAAATAACAGGTTCATTCTTATTGCCGGTTGCTCCCGTTCCAGGAGAATCACTGGTCAGTGCATAAGAACTAATACCGCTCGCATCCTCACTCTGCAAAAACACACCAATATAAGGAGCATCTTTCAGGATATCAATGGAAGGATCCAGTTCATAGAGTTCCGGATCAAAGCAGGGACTGAACTGATAATAATAATATTCTGAATGATCATAATCTTCCACACACGCCCAGGAAACCGGTATGGAAACGGTTGTTGTGGAATTGTCCAGAAAAACTTCCAGTGTTTTTGGCATCTGTGCAGTCAGTTCTTCTTCATCCGGCTTCCCATCCTCTGTTACAGAAATATAGTGTCCCTGTATGTCAAAATCTCCAAATCCTCTGATCACATGGATTTCATTTGAGTTCTGATCAAAGGTCTCATCTCTTCCATTGGTCTCATCCTCTGCATCGGTTCCTTCCGACACTTCGTTCTCTTCCATCCCAACAGGAACAGGCTCCGGACCTTCCGCCAATGCCTGTATGGCAGAAACAGGAAACAGCATATTGCATGCAAGTGCAAAGCAAATCAAACGTTTTCTCATAATAATCTCCTAAAATACAGATACTTCTTTCTTCGAATAAATCATATCCAGACATACACTTTCACAGGTGAGTGATACACAAAGCAGATTAACGGAACAATGTATTTTCTATACAGGAAAAACAGGATGGCAATTCCTTTGTCACCCTGTCTGATAAGACTATACTGCTCCTTTACCTGTCAATACAACCTGAACCGTTTTTAACAGAAGTGAAATATCCAGCTTAAGACTCCAGTTCCGGATATATTTCATATCCAGTCTGACAACCTCTTCAAAATCCGTAATATCACTTCGACCGCTTACCTGCCAGAGTCCCGTAAGACCCGGTTTAAAAGCGAGTCTTGCCCGATGATGCGTACTGTATTTCATCCACTCATCCACTGTCGGAGGCCGGGTACCAACAAGACTCATGTCGCCTTTCAGAATGTTATAAAACTGAGGCAGTTCATCAATTGACATCTTACGGATAAAATGTCCGATTGGAATGATTCGCGGGTCATCATCCATCTTAAAGAGAAGTCCATCTCCTTCGATCTTATTCAGTTTCATCAGTTCTTCCTTCCGCTTATCCGCATCCGGATACATGGAACGGAATTTATAGATCTTAAAACGACGGCCATTCTGTCCCACTCTTTCCTGTGAATAGAAAATTGGACCGGGCGACTGTTTATAAATAATCGGTGCAAAGATCAGAAAGGCAATACCGGTGATCACCAGACCCACCAATGCTCCTGCAATGTCCATCAGACGTTTCAGAAGCAGCTGCACCGGGGATGCCATACTGATACTGGTGGAAATAACCGGCAGACCACCAACCCGCCCCAGCATCTGATTGGGAAGTTCTCCATAGACATGTGCAAGACTGATATGTACAATCGTGCCGGCAGTCAACAGTTCCTGCGTCAACCGCTCGGTTTCTTTTATATCATCGATATCAATCATCACTTCATCCACAACATTGTTAACCAGAAATTCTTTTATATCTTCAAATCCGCCGATAATACAACATTTATTTCCGACACCGGATTCATCAATAATACTCCTGTAGTCCTTCTCCGGCTCATAGTCCAGCAGAACAACGGAACAAAGCTGAAAACGATTTTCACTGTGCCGCTGAAGTCTCGCCATGGTTTCTTCCATCTTGGAATTTTCCGTTATCAATAACATCTGTGGAAAATTACCGCTTTTTACCAGATGTTTCCGAACGACGACTTTGTACAAAGAGCGCCCCACACTTAAGAAAATACAGCCAATGAGCCAGAACATTGTAAAAATTAATCTGGAAAAGAGGGATGACTGCTTAATATAGTATAAATAAGCCATAATAAAAACAACAAGTAATGTCATGTTTTTAACCGATTCCCAGATTTCCTGCATCAGTTTTCGCTTCAGTATATTCTTATGTGCATTCACTGATAATGCGATCAATACGTCAAATACCAGTACAATAATCTGCATGTTCTGATACAGGTTGTCTTTATCATGGAATCTCTCGCCGATACGAATATAGTATGACAGCAGGTATGCCAGTTCTAAAAGAATCATATCCAGAACCACAAAATCCAGATGCTTATACCAGCGATTTTTAGGTTTCTTGTACATATTTCTCTCTGCCCTCCATTTGCGCAGCCCCCCGGAATACGGAAAAATGCTTGCTTTGCAAACCAAATCCGGCGTCAGTTTTCCGCTTGCGCAACAAATTAAATTACAGGGATTTCTGCATATTGGTTGATTAGTATCTTAACATACAACTTTAGCTATTTCAAGATACCTGATTACTTCCTTTTTTGTTTTCACAAAAAATTCAGAAATACAAAGACCGGTCATTTCTGACCGGTCTTTGTATTTCTGTTATCAGTTATACCTGTCAGTTATCCAGGTAATCACTGGTAGTTGTATAATTGCATTTTCCATCCACATATCTCTTTAATGTGTAAACACCATCTTTTTCGGTTACTTTTGTTGTAACAGCCGGAGGCTTGATGTTTTTATCTGCAACAAACGTAATGGACAGTGTTCCGTTTGCTACTTTTGCACGAACACGGATATTGGTTCCTGAGTTATTGGTAAAACGATGGTTCTTGCTGCCCCATGCAATTGCTGCATCATACCCCAGCGGAACATAATGAACGGTCAGACTATGCTGATGTCTTTCATTGATCTTGAAGTTTGCCCTTAACGCTGCATTAAACAAGGTGGAAGCAACCTGACAGATACCGCCGCCGATTCCTCCGGTTTCCTGTCCGTTTTCATATATAGTTGCTTCTTTATAGCCCTTTGCAGCGGTACGCTCTCCGACAATATTATTGAAATCAAACACTCCTCCGTTTTTCAGCAGTGTTCCGTCAATCGCCTTGCAGGCCAGCTTCAGATTTGTGGTACGATTGGTATTGGATTCACTGTATTTTGTAGAATAAGACATGTATACATATCCAACCACATGATCAACCTCACCGTTTTTGACGTAATATATACAGCTTTTATATGTATATTCCCCTGTAAAGCTGTCATTTAATACACCTTTTTCCACATAGAATTTACCGCCGCCGTGGTCTACAATACCGGTAAAATCCCAGTTCAGTACACCCTTTTCCACGTAATACCAGGTGCTGTAATACTTCACCAGACCTGTATAATCCCAGTTCAGTCTGCCCTTTTCCACATAATACCAGGTGTCATAATACTTCGTAAGACCGGTATAATTCCAGTTCAGTACACCTTTTTCCACATAATACCAGGTGTCATAATACTTCGTAAGACCCGTGTAATCCCAGTTCAGTCTGCCCTTTTCCACGTAATACCAGGTGTCATAATACTTCGTAAGACCTGTATAGTCCCAGTTCAGTCTGCCCTTTTCCACATAATACCAGGTATCATAATACTTTGTAAGACCCGTATAGTCCCAGTTCAGTCTGCCCTTTTCCACATAATACCAGGTTTCATAATACTTCGTAAGACCCGTATAATCCCAGTTCAGTACACCTTTTTCCACATAGTACCAGGTGCTGTAATGCTTCACCAGACCCGTATAATCCCAGTTCAGTACACCTTTTTCCACATAGTACCAGGTGTCATAATATTTCGTAAGACCCGTGTAGTCCCAGTTCAGTACACCTTTTTCCACATAGTACCAGGTGCTGTAATGCTTCACCAGACCCGTATAATCCCAGTTCAGTATACCGTCTTCCACATAGTACCAGGTACTGTAGTACTGCGTAAGACCCGTATAGGAATTATCCCAGACACCGTTCACAATATAATACCAGGTTTCATCACTATGCTGTACCAGTCCGGTATATTCCTCTGCCAATCGACCTTCAACTATATAATACAGCTGTCCATCAATGGTTATAAGTCCGGTTACTTCGGTTTGTTTTTCTCCGTTAACTACATACCAGACTCCATCTTCAGACTCCTGAAGACCAGTGAACCCCGGTTCTTCAGTTTCGGTTTCATTCTCAGTTTCATTTTCGGTTTCAGTTTCTTCCGCCGTCTGTGATTCCTCTTTTTCGGTTTCATCCTGCTCTGCAGATTCTATTTCTTCCTCTGCACTGCTTTCAGATTCCGCTGACTGGCTTTCTTCGGATAACAGGAAGACCGATTCCATTGTTTCCTGACTCAGCGTTTCTTCTGCAAATGCAATATTGGCACAGAAACCAAAATCACTTAAAAACATGGCACCGGCAATTACAAGTGCCAGACAACTACGCATCAGATGCTTTTTCATTTCTACCTCCACATACAGTCATAATATAAAAATGTAATGTGATCTACTGAGATTTAATCCAGAATAATGCAGCCCAGAATCTTTACCCCATAACGTCTGCATAATTCCAGTTCTTCATGCAGTTCCTTCCGTAAAGTATCTTCCAGTTTTTCAACCAGAATCACACCGTCTGCCAGCGCAAGTGCAGATAATGCTTTCGGGTCACAGATAATGGATCTGCCTCTTTCAACACTTTCGACAGAAATATTACTGCAGAGTTCCTCCTGCAGCTGTATGCAATCCGAAGCATTGGAAGTACCTGTAACAAATACGGATTTCAGCTGTTCCTTCTGTGCCGTCAAATTGATTCCCGATAAAATCATATCCTTTCGTTCGTCCTTACTGAACTTATTGCGGCTGCCGTCAGCTATGCGAAGAATGAAGGAATCAACGAAAGAAAAAAGACCGGAAGGTTCTGACAGATATAATGTTCCGAGGACAGGAATATCCGTTTCTGTGATATCTCCCTTCACATGAATTTTTCCGGAGAAAATGTATCTGCAGACAACCCAGAGCACAGCAGCCATCATACCCAATATCATACCCAGCAGTAAGTATTTTTTCTGGAGTAGTGAAACATGGGTCTCTTCGAGTTCTTTAATAATTTTCTCCGATGTCTCATCTTCTTCAAATAAATCGATGAAACCATCTCCTTCTGTTTTTTCCAACTGATCAAAAAATTTCTCTTTCTGAGAATCCGACAGGTTTTTGATCAGATTTCTTGCGGAATTACAGATAGTATCCATTGTATTGATTCTGTTCTGACGTTCATTCAGCAGTTCTATGCTGAATTTTTCTGAATATTCACTGTTGATAAGAGAAATGTCATATGTTCCGTATTTTCCGGCAAGTTCATTTGTTAATTGATCCATCCAGCTGAAGATCACAGATGCAATGGTATTACAGTCTTCCTGTGATAATGCTACAATTGTTATGGTTAAAATATCCGGTTCTGTGCAGACAATATCCAGCAATTCCTGCATATCCGAAATGCTGCCATCATATTTCAATTCCTTCAACATATCGTTCAGAACTGTTTCACCTTTCAGCTTTGTGATATAAGAATTGATAATATCCTCTGTGGTATCCTTCTTTTCAATCACAGGATATTCTGCTTTGTAATGGTTGTCAATCAGATACTGAATCGTATAAGTTGGAACCCGGCTGGGATCAATTTGCATACGAATGGAATTTGCCAGATAATCATGAATTGATTTATAATTCATCTGATAAAGTCTGTAGGCATTCAATGTATGCAGAATCTCTCTTTCATTGGATTCTGTCTCTGTATCAACGGTTTCCTGCTGATTGGTTTCCGTTCCGGCAGATACACTTTTTTTCGCGTATCCGATGCAATTAAACAGAACTCCGAATATCAGCATGCTTACAATAATCAGACGCCATTTCAGGACCACCTTTAAAATCAGATCCCGAATATTAATCGTTACTTCTTCCATTGTTTCCTCCTAATTATCTGTAATATATGAACTTTTCGAAAACAAATGATTGTTTACGGGACAATATATCTTCCTCCGGGTATTTTTCTTATCAATACCGTCAGCCCGATACATGCCGGTATTACAACAAAAGGCATCCCCACCCGATACAAAATCGAATAATTATTCAAATGCAGATACTTTGTCATTAGATCCAGAACAAACCAGTGCAGAAGGTAAACAGAAAACGTATAGCTGCTGAAAAAATCCAGAAACTTCAGTACTTTTTCCGAATGTATCCACTCTGACAGTTCTTTCAGAAAAACAAAAATACCTGTGGAGTACAACAGACACGGTACATTCGTATATCCTTTAAACGTACGAACCAGTTCTCCGGCTGCTGTTGAATAAAAATAGGTTCCGGCAGTATGCATAATAAGCCCGGCCAATGCCAGCAGATAAATGACTGTTCTCTGTACGGGCAGCAGCTTCCGTTTACTGAGAAGATATCCAAGCAGAATATAGATCAGATATTCACCACAAACCGGAAACGTGAGTTTCAAGGAAAAATCTTTTCCTGACAAACGGCAGAGAAACGGAATCAAACTGTTAATCAGAAATGAAACCGCAGCTGCATAACGAAATACTTCCTCCCGTTTTTCTTTTGAAACGGCTGACAGCACCGGAATACAGAGATAAATACTGAACAGAGGAATGAAAAACCAGTAAATGGTAACAAATTCTGTGTTCAGAATTTTCCGGATAAACCAGAAAATCCAATTCCCCTGCAGATTGGAAAACAGATCCGGTGTTTGCCACCAGCAGTAAATCGCTCCGATTATACTCCAAATCAGAAATGGAATCACCGTTTTCTGTATTCGTTTCTGAAAAAAAACAGAAGTTGTGTATTTATCCCGATAATCGATCAGCGTTGCACCCGAAATCATAAAAAAAACGGGAACAGCAAAAAACATAATACACTCAATCAGGTTAGCGGTCAGCCAATATCGTTCCGTTGCACTGAAAGTCCAGAATCGGGTGTTGGCATGCATTGCAACCACTGCAAAACAGGAAACTGCATTCATGACTGACAAATATACCTTCCTGTTTTTTTTCATAGTCTACTCCTCCTGACTCCATACACCGGACCGCAAACCGGACAGATTACAGTTCTTTTTCACACATGTCCAGTGCGGAAGCAATCACCGCATCCATATCATAGTATTTGTATTCACCCAGACGTCCGCCGAAAATTACCTTTTCTTCCGCATCTGCCAGCTGTTTGTACTCTGCATAAAGTTTTCCGTTTTTCTCATCATTTACAGGATAATACGGTTCATCACCGGGTTTCCATTCGGAACTGTATTCTCGGCTGATTACGGTCTTGGGCTGTGTTCCGAATTCAAACCATTTATGTTCAATAATTCTTGTCCAGGGTGTTTCACGATCCGTATAATTTACAGCCGCATTTCCCTGGAAATTAGGTTTATCCAGAACTTCTGTTTCAAAACGAACGGAGCGATATTCCAGTGCACCCAGTTTATAATCAAAATAAGCATCAATGGGGCCGGTGTAAATCACCTTATCTGCCATTGCATCCAGCTCCGCTTTCTTTTCCAGATAATCAACATTTAACTGTACTTCAATGCCTTCCAGCATATTGGCAACCATTCTGGTGTATCCGCCCATGGGAATTCCCTGATATAATGCATTAAAATAGTTGTTATCAAAAGTCAGACGCACAGGCAGACGTTTGATGATAAAGGCAGGAAGCTGGTCGCAGGGACGTCCCCACTGTTTTTCTGTATATCCCTTTACCAGTTTTTCATAGATATCAGTTCCCACCAGAGAGATTGCCTGTTCTTCCAGATTTTTCGGTTCTGTAATTCCTGCTGCCTGCTTCTGTTCTTCAATCTTTGCAGCCGCCTCTTCCGGTGTCACTACACCCCACATTTTATTGAAGGTATACATATTAAAAGGTAGAGAATATAACTCACCATGATAATTTGCAACCGGGGAATTGGTGAAACGATTGAATTCCGCAAACTGATTTACATAATCCCATACACGTTTATTGTTGGTATGGAAAATATGCGCACCATAAATGTGTACATTGATTCCTTCCATCTCTTCCGTATATACATTTCCGGCAATATTCGGTCTTTTATCAATGACAAGAACTTTTTTTCCTCTGGCTGCTGCTTCATGTGCAAAAACAGCGCCATATAATCCTGCTCCGACAACAAGGTAATCATACTTACTCATAAGAATACTCCTTTTCTTATTTTTTCAAAAATCGTCCCAAAACCTGCTGCATGATTTCACAGACAAGCGGTTCTTTTCTTATCAGAAGAAACAGCCCGTACAGTCCAAAGAACAGCACAGCTGAAACAAACAACGTCAGAAAATCTCCAAAACCAAGTGATTTAATCCAGAAAGAACATCCTGTACCGATTGCTGTACCGATCAGAATATTTCCATAATGAATGCTGTGAAATCCATCGGCAATCTCTGTTCGAAGTGCTGCAAACTGCACAAGAAAAACAACCAGTTCTGCCGCCAGCGTACCAATGGCAGCACCAACCGATGCCATCTGCGGAATCAATACCGCGTTCAGGGCAAGGTCTGTAACAGCGCCTGCAATTTCCGAATAAAGCACCACTTTTTCTCTTCCCATGGGAACCAGAATCTGAATTCCCAGAATATTGGTGATGCCGATCAGCAATAACGTGGGCATAATCACCTGCATGGGGACAATGGATCCTGCATACGCATCACCGGAAAGAAAATATATCCCTTCCTTTGCAAAAAGCATAAAATATATCATCAAAGGTGAGGCAAACAGGAATACGAAATTCAATGCTTTTCGACTGATTCTCCGGAATTCATCCATCTGACCATGTTCAATATAATATGATGCACGGGGCAAAAGTACCGTTCCCAACGAAGTTACAATACTGACAAGAATGGTTTTGATCTTTACAGCTGCATTATAATACCCTACATCTTCGTCCGTTTTCATGAACCCCAGCATAACGGTATCCAGGTTCGTATAAATTGTAGTGGCACAGGACATTGCAAAAAACACTGCAATCGGTTTCAGATGTTTCTTCAGATTATAACCGCCAATCGGCCGCATATCAATATACTTATGAACATTGATAAAATTCATGATGTTGGAAGCAGATGCCGCAAAGATTGTAATGCCTCCGTAAATGACATAATCTTTCTGCTCATGCACCAGAAAAAACATACCGATCAAAGCCACAAATTTAAAAATAATCGATCGGATTGTAATATAGGTGTATTGTTCCAATGCCTTATACAGCCATTCCATACCAATGGCTGTCAGAATAATGGTCAGACTGACAAGAACATACAATACTCTGTCTTCCCTTAATCTCGGCACAAACAGCAAAGCAGCTGCAAGACCGATATAAGCCAGAACACTCATGAACAGATTAATCATCAGCAATTCATGGGCAGTTCTTGTCAGTTCTTCTCTGTTATCTCTTACTTTTGCACAGGCACGAATACCATAGGTCGGAATTCCAAGCATGGCAAACATATTGAAGTATGTGATCAGAGAAGTGGCAAAAGACACCTTACCGGTTCCCACCGGTAAAAGTACTCTTGAAACATAAGGGAATGTGATCAGAGGAAACAGAAAAGATGACATCGTCAGAATCGCATTCATGATAAAATTAAGTTTTATGGATTTCTGTTTCATATTTTTTCCTTTTTCTTCATTTTTCCTGCCCGCTCAATCATTGGACGTTCAATCAGAACAACCAGTGCCAGAACAAAGGGATTAAATCCCAATTCCATTAATCTGGGCTCGATCATGCTGTACACAGCAGAAAACGCCAATGCTGTTGCAAGATATTTTTTACCGCATTTTACTGCATAATACACAGCAAGTGTATACCCGACTATAATCAATGTCCATATTATTATTCCGTTTTCCAACAGTAATTTCACATAGGAACAATCCACAAAGTTATAGTCATCTTTATGGGTAACGTAGATGTGTCCGACACCACCATTACCAATCCAGATAATTTCTTTTCCAAAAAGATGTATCCCGTATTTTTTAATCGCTTTGTAACCGAGTGCCAGTCTGTTTGTTAATAAGGTATTGATTTTCAGCCAGATTCCGGAACCAGAGTACATATAAGTGGTCAGAACACTGACTGCCGCACAGACCGGAAATGCAATCGTTGCAAGAAAACCATATATCGTTTTTGAAAAATCTTTTTTTACATATTTTATAAAAAGAAACGCACATCCAATTAAAAAAAGCAATGCGGATCCTGCTCTTGAATCGGTCTGCTTGTATTGCCAGAAATTAATAACCTGCAGGATTATGAAATGACGCAAGTTCAGCTTATCTTTTTTCAGAGCCAGAAATACAAGAGCCGTATATACAATCAGACTGGTCGCATGACTGGGATAAAAGAATCCAAGAGCATATCGAGGTCGTTCCGTGGTCAGACCATACCCCCAGTTATCAATAATTCCCAATTGACTTCCCAGAATAATCAGTGCTGCGCCGACAGCCATCCATTGGAATGTATATTTCAGTATCCTTTCCAGATCCATGTGCTTCATACCGAAAATGAAGAGAAAGGTCAGCAAAATGACCCGGTTGGCAAACAGACAGTTTACTATCAGTAATGCCGTCATTCCGCAAAGGGCAAAAAAATCCCGTTCTTTATAAGAATCCAGAATAATCTTTATACAAACAATCAGATAACCGGAATATCTCATCAATTTCAGAATTCGATTGCAGGAATCGGTATCAACCATATAGGGGATTGTTGTCAGACTGATAAGCATGGCTGCCACTTCGCAGAACAATGCCGTACAAAAAATCAATTCGTTCAATCTGATTTCAGGATTAAGTTTCATTTTCATATCGTTTTATTTCCATATCATGATACAGAAGATTTACATATACATTCTGCATCACATTTCAGTTTATAAAATTCCAGTTTTGATCAGATTATATCCATTTCTCAGATGCTTTCCGACTTTTTTGGCGTTGGCTTTCAGCACAGCATATTCTTCATCGGTCATCTGACGGATTCTTTCTGAAATCTCATCCAGAGAATTTACCGTAATACCACACTGATTTTTTTCAATATATGCAGCAAGGGCAGCTTTCTTCCAGATCACAACCGGAATATCCGACGCAAGATACAGAGAAGTTTTATGGGGATTATTGATTTTCAGGTACTCACCGTATGCACCGGTGCAGGTTTCACTGGATTCCCCATCCCAGACCAGTCCAAAACTGCCTTTTAACACAAAGGGGAGTTCGTCCGGTAAAAAAGAGCCCATATACTGGATCTGATCCGTTATTTCTCCTTCATAGCCGACTCCATACAGGTTAAATTCTGTCTGATTCGGCAGATGGTAAATATATTCTGCTTTATGTCTTCGCAGATTTCCTGCAATAATGATCGGATCATTTTTACAGGCATGATCGGATGCATGTTCTCTGCTGTCAAAATCCGGGATCAGATAATCAAAGATATTTAACGAAATCAATTTTTCCTTTCTGATTCCCAGACTATGTACATATTCTTTCATTGCACGATTATGAACTATGACTCTGGAACTGTTTTCCAGCATCTTTTCTTCTTCCAGTTTCAATCTGATTTTTTTCATTCTGGAAATATCATTGCGCTTTGCAACCCGCAGAAGTTCCAGATCATGGATGATCAGATCCACAAAGACACCTTTCTTCGTCAGGCTTCTGACCAAACGCGGCAAAAAGATTGAATGCTCAACAGCAGGAAACTGGATAATGATCTGATCTCCCTTTTTCAGCTGACTTAAAGATTTCTTCCAGATTTCAAAGATTCTGACATGATCCATCACCTTTGAAACCACTCCTGTTTCATGGCGGTTCATAGTCTGTGAAGGAATATTTAACGGTTTGATTCCTTTCGATTCCAGAATATATTCCACATCATCCCGTGCTTTGACACCTGCAGTTTTCTGAATTCCTTCGTCTATTACTATTTCTCTGATATAATATTTCATAACGCTTAACTCCACTTTTCTCTGTCTTCCAGCATATAGGCAATCATGCGTTTATATGCAGATTTCATATCAATATCCGGTTGCCATCCCAGCTTCCGCATTTTTGCTGAACTCAGATGCATCTTCACATCCGGTGCATACCCCATACTGTCCAGATCCTCAGGTATATCGTAAACAACCGAAATACGTCCACCGGCAATTTCCTCGGCAACCAGATTGGCCATCTGTGAAATTGTCATATGATTATCTTCATTGGAAATATTATAAGCATTCCCTGAATTTCCTGCTGTCATCAGCAAAAGAAGACCTGAAATTGCATCCGCTGTATAGACATAGTTTCCCTCAGACAGTCCCTTTGTATGAAGTACAATATCCTCATTTCGCAGAACACTCTTCGCAAACTGTGCAAAAACACGGTTCTCTCCCGGAAGAATTCCGGCACCAAAGGTCTGTGCCAGTCTCGCTGTTACAATATGCATGCCATATTGAACCGCATAGGCATTGCAGAGGCATTCACACAAACGTTTTCCTTCCGGATAACAGCTTCTGGCAGAATACAGATCCAGGTATCCAAGTTCATCTTCCTGAATCTTATGGTCGGAACAACTGATTCTGCCATATACTTCCATGGATGAAACATAAACAAAACTTCGTACTTTTTTCTCTCTGGCCAGATCAAGAAGATTCATCGTACCATTCACT
The DNA here is from genome assembly GCA_051879215.1 of Lachnospiraceae bacterium. Lineage (GTDB taxonomy): Bacteria > Bacillota > Clostridia > Lachnospirales > Lachnospiraceae > TWA4. Next base: position 29,540 of record JBJELP010000305.1, on the reverse strand, counting down.
GCTATGCGGATATTATCTGCAGGATACTGCACCATTTCCTTTGATTTCGTTACCGATGCAGTATGAATAATATAGTCCACCGAATCTCTCAGTTCTCTGAAAGGTTCTGCCAGATCCTGAACAACAAACTGCAAGCTCTCTTTATCCGAAATATCTTCAAATAGTTTCTGTGCTTTTTCCAGATTGCGAACCAGACCGAGAATTTTCAGATTCAATCCATAAACCTGTTCACAATAGAGCAGATTTCTGATCAGCAGGGACCCAATCAAACCAGTTGCACCTGTAATGAGAATCGTACATCCTCGTAACTTTTCAAATTCCACATTGCTATTGGCAACATACTTATAATCCTGTTCCAAAATTTTACTTTTCACATTTCGCTCCTACTGTCCCAGACCATAAATCTGAGAATCTTCTCTGGCATCAAGCAGAGCTCTCATAATATAGAAATCATCCGGTGTTGTAATCTTGATATTTTCAGAAGGACTGTCAATCAGATACAGTTGTTTACCAAAATACTGCATCAGACTGCAGGAATCAATAAAATTATCCATACCCATATCCAACGCTTTTCGCTGTGCAGAAAGAATTTCTTCCAACCAGAAACTCTGAGGAGCTCTGGCAAGTCTGGTATTCTTGCGTTCCGGAATTGCTGCTATCCGGCTTTCATCCTCATCCTTCACCATCAGAACGGTCTCTTTCACTTTCACACTGGAAATGGCAGAGCCGTATTTCTGTACTGTTTCTATGTTATTGCTGATCAGTTCTTCACTGATAAAAGGACGCACACCATCATGGATAAGTACAACAGAAGGTTCTCCCGCTGCAACTTCCTCCGCTGCACACAGACCGTTATATATAGATAACTGCCCTGTCATTCCTCCTTCCACAATTTTTTTCACTTTTCTGATATTGTATCGATCAATCAGTTCCTTCAGATAGTCAATTCCCGATGCAAGACAGGAAACCACAATGGCGTCAATTTTGTCATGTCTTTCAAAATGCTCCAGAGTGTGAATAATAATTGGCTTTCCATGCATCATAAGAAACTGTTTGGGAACAGCCTTACTGTTCATTCTGGAACCGACACCACCTGCAAAAATAACTGCAATATTCATGTTTACGTATACTCCATATGATAAATCGTGTAATTAGTGATAAAGTCATACCAGCATCTAAATCAGATTAGAAGCTGGCATCATATTTTTTACCTGTAAACTTTGCTTTCAAGAATGCACTTCCCTTTTTCAGCCAGTTAATTTTTTCCATGTGAATACAGTGCAGATCTTTTATCTCATCTTTATGGATTCTGCCGCACTTTACCTGCTCGTCCAGCCAGACATTAAAAATAATTTCGGAAACTCTTCCAAAAAATCTTCCCTGGAAAGCAGACAATTCCGGCATATCCACTCTTTTCTGCAATTCAAACAGAATATCAAACAACCATCTGCAATATGCATCAAACAATGATTTTTCCATAATCATCATATTAAACATATAACCGGATCGGCGGCGCATGATTTTGTCAAAGCTGTCAAGATAATCCGGATATTTCTCGCTGATAATGACTCTGGTTTCATCCAGCTGACTTGCATAATGTGTATGCGCATAATGACTGTACAATGTTTCAATATAATATCTGCGCTTTCCCGGTGTAAATACTTTGATTTTTCCTAAGAACGGCTGAATCTGTTCATACCTGAGTACGCTTTCAAAAGGATCCTTTCCCTTTTTACCCAAGGTAAAATGTCTTCTGTAATGTGCCAGTCCGATGTACTCTGCATTCAGATTTTTCCACGCCCAGTACATACCTGTCAGTTCACAGAAGCTGGAATTCAGCCCGGAGATATTATCCCCGGTGTTGTCCTTCACATATCCAAGATCCAAAGGATTTCCAGCCTGATCTTTTTTTCCTTCTGCTCCCACATGAAGAGGAAGATACATCGGATCCTCCGGCATCTGATAGGATTTATGAGCCGCAATTATGATCTGAACTCTTGGTCTGCTGCTTTTCATCTCGTTTTTCCTTTCACCTGTTACTTTTCATCCATATATGCAACAATATCATGGGTAACCCGCTTATCCTCCGGAGGCAGCTGCATATAATCATGGTACAGGTTTGTCAGATATTCATCATAGTTTGAAGGTGCATAAAATGTATATCCTTCAAATTCCACTTTTACCGGTTTCATATATCCACTTTTACGGATTCGTTCCTGAGGACCATATCCCCAAACGATTCCGCCAATATTCTTTACGCTGTTAAAATCGTACTTCCGTCCCAGATTATCAATTTTCTCACAGAGAAAATGAGTCGGGATCAGCGAACAGATTCGAATGAGCGCCGGTTTTACGATCCGTTTGAATCTGCTCTTTCCTTCCCCTTTCTGGGCCAGCTGCAGAGTTAAAAGTTTTCTCAGGAATAAAGATTTTCTATAAACACGACGCAGTTCCTTCGGATTATCCGGATTTCCATCAATGGGGAAAATATCAATCCAGATATTATTGATGTTCATTTCAGCATTAAAATACTTTGCATCCATCCGTGTTCTGGTATCCACCAGTTTCATAAACGGATAATTCATGGAACCGTCTTTCCAGTGAACAACCTTTGCATAATCAGGGATACAGCTGTAGTCAATATGATCATTGTTGATCAGTCTGTCAAAGTCCGGACGGGGCATCAGGACATCGATATCATCATCCCACGGAATAAATCCTTTATGACGGATTGCACCCAGAAGTGTTCCGCCGCATAAAGTATAGTACAGATTATTCTTTTTGCACAAATGGTCAAAATTCAGCAATAGCTGAAGTTCAACCTGTTTGATTTCATCAACAGATAATTTTTTCATTATATCAAATTCACCTCTATTTTTCCTGAAATGCGATTATCATTTCCCATCAGGTTTTCATTAAATATCTCTGATAACTCAGCCAGCACAACCTGTACAATCTGTAACTGATATTCAACAAGAATAATGCCATCCTGTCTCTTTTCGGCAATTTGGGATCCTTTCGGATAATCTTTCCATTTTTCTTGATGAAAGAAATGATTTTCCGTCTCTCCTCTTCATATCCTTCGGCATTCAGCATCTGATTCAACGTGCTGATTCTTGAATATACCCGTCTTCTCAATACTGCTTTTTCCAATGAAGGATATACCGCAAGCACATCCTTTGCCATTTTATCTGTCATCAGGATAAGATCCAGTTTGTTGGGTTTGAATTCACTGTTCACAATAGAATTATTGTGAAAAATATAGTTATATTTTGATTTGTAACCAACGGCAATGAATTCACACTGCATCATCAATTCGTATGTGGTTCCGATATCTTCAAAGATACGTCCCCTGGGATATCGTGTTTTCTGAAAAAGATCTCTATGGTACAGCTTTGCCCAGGCAGAAGTATCAATTACATCATGATACATCATTCTTTCCAGACAGGTCTCGGCAGAAATCCGGGCAGATCCTTCATTTCCAAAATCCTTTATGGATCCGTTGTCATACAGTACCCTGTGCTGACAAATTGCCATTCTGGTCTGGTATGTTTCAATCAGACGATACAGATATTCCACATAATCCGCATCTACATAATCATCCGGATCAATACATGTAATATATTCGCCGGAAGCACGTTCAATTCCATAATTTCTGGCATCGGAAAGTCCTCCGTTGCTCTTATGATAAACACGAATTCTGTCGTCTTTCTGTTCATACTGGTCGCATAACATACCACAACGATCCGTTGCACCATCATCAACCATGATAATTTCCAGATTTTTATAGGTTTGCGAAAAAATAGAATCCATACACTTCGGCAGGTATTTTTCAATATTGTATATCGGCAAAATAATTGAAATCAAAGGTTTCTTATCATTCACTGACGTCTGCTCCTTATCAATTTCCATAATCCGGTTATACTAAACAATCTGCTTTTCTCGTCTGATTCTCTTTCTGAATTCATCCATGAGAAACCATTTAATTAGTATAATCCATAGTATCTTATCACAACTGTCATAATAATTCAATAAACTATCCGGAACCAGATTCAGATAATGGTATCTTTGTATTCATTTTATTTTGTTTTCAGTATCTCCACAGCCTTCTCCAGCTGTTCATCCACATCTTCCGTCTCCGGATCATCTTCAATCACCACATCCGGTGTGATACCGGTACCGTGAATATCCGTTCCTTCCGGTGTATAATAGTGGGCTGTGGTTATTTTCATCGCTGTGCCGTCTGCAAAGGGATAAATGGTCTGAACAATTCCCTTGCCGAAGGTCTGGGTTCCCACCAGAGTCGCTGCACCGTAGTCCTTCAGACAGCCGGAAAGCACTTCGGAAGCACTGGCGGAATTGCCGTTAACAAGAACAGTCAGCGGAACCTCCAGAGCTCCTGCATTTACCGCTTCATATTCCTGTGCTTCTCCGTTTTTATCGGAAATGGTAACCACAGTTCCGGTATCAATCAGGATATCCGCAATATCAACCGCCACATCCAGCAATCCTCCCGGATTATCCCTCAGATCCAGAACCAGTCCTTTCATGCCCTGTTCCTGCAGATTCTGAATCGCCTTCTGAAACTGTTCCGTGGATACGGAATCAAATTCGGTCAGTTCCAGATACCCGGTATCCTCATCCAGCATTCGTGAATATACTGTATCCACATCCACCTGACGTCGCTCCACATCAAACTTCAGCAAATCCGGTTCTTCCTCTCTGCGTACTTTGATTTCCGCTGTCGTTCCTTCTGCGCCTTTGATATAGGTCACCACTTCGTTGAGGTCCATGCCGGTCACTTCATGACCTTCCACTTCCATGATATAATCACCGGCTCTGATGCCGGCTTCTTCGGCCGGACTGCCGGAAAAGACCCGGATTACCAGCACCATCTGGCTTTCCGCTTCCTGTGAAATCATAACACCAATTCCATAATAGGACCCCTGACTGCTCTCCATCATATCCTGATATGCATCTTTTGTATAATAACAGGTATACGGGTCTCCCAGTGCACTTACATAACCTTCATAAATACCGTTTTCCAATTCTTCTTTCTCATAATCAAAAAGAAACAGCTGATCCACCAGGCTCTGAATTGCATTCAGTTTTGCACTGACTCCGGCCATATTGACACCGCTGTCTGATACAAGGACCAGTTTGCTGCCCGTCCGGTTCAGCAAAACAGCACCTGCACTGATAAACAGGATCAGAGGAATCAGGATAATCAGAATTCCGATAGCAATTCCCTTTCCGGTACTTCCTTTTCTGCCGGAATGACTGTATCCGGTATTTCCTCCCTGTCCGCCATTTTCTAATTTTTTCCAGTCATTGTCACTCATATTTTTTCCTTTCATGCCCATATCGTCTGTTATACGTTAAAAACCCATGTCATACTTATGCACGACATGGGCTGCAGAATCAACTGATCAGTTGTTTAATGACTCCATATAATTCATGTACTTTACTACCATAAGCGCAATCTTGAATGTAATTGCGTCTTCAAATACACGAAGATCCAGTCCGGTACTCTTCTGCAGTTTATCCAGTCTGTATACCAGTGTATTTCTGTGAATATATAACTGACGGGATGTTTCTGACACATTCAGATTGTTTTCAAAGAATTTGTTAATTGTAGTAAGGGTTTCTTCATCCAGATCATCCGGAGACTTTCCATCAAATATTTCCTTAATAAACATACGGCACAGAGACATGGGAAGCTGATAGATCAGACGGCCGATACCGAGATTGTTGTATGCGACCACATTCTTATCGCTGTAGAAAATTTTGCCCACATCCAGGGCCATCTTTGCTTCTTTAAAGGATCTGGATACTTCTTTGATTTCGTGAACAATTGTTCCGTATGAGATATGGACTTTATTCATGGACTCTGTACTGAGCATATCCATGATCACCTTGGCGGTCTTTTCCATATCATCGTAGCCTTCTGTGGGTTTTAACTCTTTCACAAGGATAATGTTCTTTTCATCCACAGCAGTGATAAAATCCTTGTTTCTTGTGGCAAACAGGCTTTTCACCGTTTCAAGGGCACTGCTGTCGTTTTCATTGCGTGTTTCAATGACAAAAACAACACGTCTGACACTGATATCGATATGAAGTTTCTTTGCGCGATTATAAATATCTACGAGAAGCAGATTATCCAGCAGCAGATTTTTGATAAAATTATCCTTATCAAAACGTTCTTTATACGCAACCAGCAGATTCTGGATCTGGAACACAACTACCTTGCCCACCATATAAACATTGTCACCTGCACCCCTTGCAAGCAGAACATACTCAAGCTGATTTTCATCAAAAACCTTAAAAAACTGATGTCCCTGAAGAACCTGACTGTCAGCAGGAGATTCCACGAAATTCACAATGGCCTGTTCATACTCCTCCGCATCCTGAAATGTTGACGCCAGTATCTTTCCTTCCGTATCCGATACGCAAAGCTCCACCCTCGTAATTGCTTTCAGGCCCTCAATCGTATTAAGAAGAATCTGGTTTGAAATCATATACACATCTCCTTTTTTCATGAACTGATGCTTTCTCATGTGTGACCACAGTTCCCTGTCAGAAGAAACTGTACTCCTTTTGAAAGAGGACCATCATATTTTATAACTGCCCGCCGGCGACAGATACTTATGGGGATATAGTCCTTCCATCAAAATTTCATCAAAATATATGATACTCTAAATTTGTGAAAAAGAAAAGAGGAAATATGTATTTTTTCCATATTTCCTCCAAAAATTTTTAAAAAATTACAGCAGTTCAACGAGATATAAGAATTTTTTATAAACAAATTATACAAAAACTATCAGGTTTTACAGTAATCATGACCAAATCACAAACCAGGCTCTGTTTTTCCTGTGCATATTCAAAAATACAATCAATTCTGTTTCAGATCAATTCCGGAATCACTGATCACGATTTTTCCGGACTTCAGAAGACGTCCGACCGCTCGTTTAAATGCATTCTTGCTCAGTCCGAATTCTCTCTCTATGACCATCGGTGCCGCTTTATCGTTAAAAGGAAGATGACCGCCCCGTTCCGTAATCCTGTTCAGAACAAGTTCCGAATCAATGTCCATCTGTCTGTATGCCTTTTCACGTATGCTGAGATTCAGTCTGCCGTCTTCTCTTACCTTCGTCACTCTGGCTTCCACTTCTTCACCAATATGATGTTCACCAAACAGCTCTTTCAGCGGAATCAGTCCGTGGTAGCGAAGATCCACTGCCACCAGAGCACCCAGTGTTTCACTGATCTGATAGATAACCCCTTTCACCTGATCTCCTGTTTTATACGGAGTGGGAGCAATCATCATATCATATACCTTCATGGAAGCGCATAACCGATCACTTTTATCAATATACAATCTGACAACACAGTAATCGTTTTTACGAAGTTTCGCTGTCTGTTCTTTAAAAGGCAGAAACAGATCCTTTTCCAGTCCCCAGTCAAGAAAGGCACCGATTTTGCTGACGGAAACAACCTGCAGTCTTGCAATCTGTCCCAGTTCCATGGCAGGCTTGTTCACCGTTGCAATCAGTCTGTCACTGGAATCTCTGTAAATGAAAACTGAAATACGATCCCCGGTTTTTGCTCCCTGGGGAAGCTGTTTTCCGGGAAGCAGGACCACCTGTTCCGGATGATCTGCTTCTCCGAGATATCCGCCATGTTCATTCACCTTATAAAGAATCAGTTCCTGTGTTTTTCCTAATTCGATCATACTAACCTCTTTTCAAGTCTTTCCGTTTATTTCAGCACTTCGCCATATACACGAAGAGCATTCTTATATGTAATTTTATCCACTTCATCCCAGGTAAATCCACTCTGATGAAGCATATCCGGCCAGTCTGCCAGATCGGCAGCCGTCGGAAATTCGCACTCCCCTTCAAATCCATCGTAATCGGTTCCCATGGCCACACAGTCAATACCGCCTTTATCTGCCATATGGTGTGCATGCTTCAGCAGATCTTCCGCCCGGCATTCCGTATGGCCGGATGTCAGAAGAGGATTGACAAAGGCTCCGAAAAAGTTCAATCCCGATACTCCGCCTTTTTCCCCAAGTATATGAAGCATCTCATCGGTCAGATTGCGGGGATGGGGGCAGATCGCACGGCAGTTGGAGTGACTGGCCACAAAAGGAACTTTCAGATGCGAGGCCACATCCATGAACCCTCCATCCGAAAGATGTGAGACATCCACCATCATTCCCATGCTTTCCATGGCTTCAATGATTTCAAACCCTTTGGGTTTCAATCCGTTTTCCATATTGGCAAAGGGTTTGCTCTTCCCTTCTGCATCAGTAATGCAGTTGGGGAAACCGATTTCATTTTCAAAGTTCCAGGTCAGTGTCATCATGCGGACCCCTTTTTCATAGAATTCTCTCAAAAGATCCACATTTCCTCTGCAGACTGCCCCTTCTTCGATGGTCAGCAGGGCAGAAAGCCGACCAGCCTTCCTGTTGTTTTCGATTTCTTCCATGGTTGTGACCTGACGGATATGTTCCGGGTATTGCTCCATCTGATCCCGGAAGCACTGATACAGTTTCTGACAGTCTTCATAGGCATCACCGCCTTCTTTCTGATAAACAAACAGTGCAAAATTCTGAAGCAGATAATCTCCCTTCTTCATTTTTCGGATATCCACCATCATCTGATTGCTGAACAGCGACTGCCCCGGGTTCTTCTGAAGCCCCAGGATGGTATCACAATGCATATCAAGAATCATTGCAGTTCTCCTTCTTCACTTTCCTCTTTCACAGCGGTCAGAGGAATAAACTGTCTGGTATCGGATGCTTTTTCCGGATGTTTTGCTCTCTCATGGGCTTCCTGCATAAAATAATCCTGTGCACTGAAGGCTGCTTTTCCCCGGCGGTCCATTTTTTCATAGGTACCATCCGGCTGCATGAAACGTGCTTTCAGGTTGTCAGCCATGGTAACTTTCAGAATCTCCATAACTTCCTTTTTCCGGTCGGGATCCAGTACAGGGAACATGATTTCCACACGGCGATCCAGATTTCTCGGCATCCAGTCTGCACTGGCCATATAAACCTCTTCCTGTCCGTTGTTATGGAAATAGTAAATACGGCTGTGTTCCAGGAAAGTACCGACAATGGAACGAACGGTAATATTGTCACTGACACCGGGAATACCGGTTTTCAGACAGCAGATGCCGCGGACAATCAGCTCAATCTGAACGCCTGCTGCAGATGCCTCATACAGCTCCCGGATAATAACCGGATCACTGAGGGAATTCATTTTGGCAATGATTCTGGCCTCTTTTCCCTGCAGGGCCATATCCTTCTCTCTCCGGATCAGATACAGGAACTTATCCTTCAGCCAGAGCGGAGCAACCGCCAGTGCATTCCATCCCAGAGGTTCGGAATAGCCTGACAGCATATTGAATACGGCTGTCGCATCTTCCCCGATCTTTTCATTGCAGGTAAACAGACCGGTATCCGTATATAATCTGGCAGTGGAATCATTATAGTTTCCGGTGCCCAGATGTACATACCTGCGGATGCCGTCTTCTTCCATACGGACCACCAGGGTAATCTTGCAGTGGGTTTTCAGGCCCAGCAGACCATAAATAACATGACATCCTGCCCGTTCCAGTTTTTTCGCCCAGTGAATGTTGTTTTCTTCATCAAATCGTGCCTTCAATTCCACCAGTACCGTAACCTGTTTGCCGTTTTCCGCAGCTTTTGCCAGTGCAGCAATAATGGGAGAATTGCCGCTGACACGGTACAGAGTCTGTTTGATGGCCAGAACCGTGGGATCCTTTGCTGCCTCTTTGACAAAAGAAACCACCGGATCAAAGGTCTGATAAGGATGATGCATCAGAATATCACCCTTGCGGATGTTGGTAAAGATATCATCCTCATTCTGAAAAGCCGGAATCGGAGCCGGCGTAAATCCCGGGTCTTTCAAATATGAATAAGAACTGCCCGCAGCACCGGAAATCTTTGACATTACCGTAATATCCAGCGGTCCGTTGATCAGGAAAATATTCTTCTCATCCAGTTCGAACTCTTTTTTCAGATATTTCAGAATCCGCTTATCCACTGTACTCTGAACCTGCAGCATCAGTGCTTCTCCCCAGGCACGCTGCTTCAGCTGTTTTTCAATGGTCTGCAGAAGATCTTCTGCTTCCTCTTCATCAATGGACATATCCGAATTTCTCATGACACGATAAGGATGAGCACAGAGAATATCATAGTTCAGAAACAGTTTGCCGATATTTCTCTCAATGATTTCTTCCAGCAGAATCAGATTGCATCCTTCTCCCGGAATCCGGAAAATACGGGGCAGGACGGAAGGAACCTGCACGGTTACGAAATCCACATCTTTCGCATAACTCAGCAGCTGACTTTTTCCTGTTGTTTTCTCTTCTTTTTTTTCTTTCTTTTTGTCCTTTTTATACTGCAGAAGTACAGCAATATTCAGGGATTTGTTGCGTACCAGAGGGAACGGACGAGAAGGATCCACCGCCATGGGGGTCAGTACCGGATAGACCGATTTCATAAAATACTCGTCCACAATACGGCCCTGTTCTTCCGTCAGCTCCTCATGGCAGCCGATGATTTCAATTCCCTCTTTTCGAAGAGCCGGAAGCAGGGAACGATTATAAGTCGAATACTGCTGCTCCATAAAATCATGAAGAGCGGGAATCAATGCCTCCAGCTGTTCTTCGGCAGTCATACCTGCGATATCTTTTTTCTGATATCCTGCATGCATCTGATCCGTCAGGGATGCCACCCGCACCATGATAAACTCATCCAGATTGGATCCGGTAATTCCCAGGAATTTGCATCTTTCCAGTAAAGGAATCGTTTTATCCCTTGCCTCAGCCAGAACACGTTCATTAAATGCCAGCCAGCTCAGCTCACGGTTTCTGTAATACTCATATTGGGTAAAATCTTTTTTTTCATTATTCGTTTCAGACATGATTTTTCTCCTTATGATCCGCTGTTCACACCGCGTTTTCTTTTTAATATCGGACGAATACCATATACCTCTTCAAAGAAATCTGCTCTGGATGTCAGCAGATTCTGTTCCAGCGTAATATCCACTTCCGCATCGGTTGTCATAATCAGCTGATTGTTTTTTATGGTACAGCGGATATTGCTGTTGCTGATCTTCTGTCTGTGGCTTCTGTCCAGTCCTCCCGCAACCTTCAGAATTGCCTCCAGTTTAGCAATCACATTGCGTTTTTCATAGACTTCATCCATCAGCACATCATAATTGAAATCCTGCGGATAATACCGTACCAGATTGGCCACCAGTTTCTGTTCCGATCTGGAGAGCCCGATGATTTCCGTTGACATGATAATGTAATATGCACTGTCTGCCGGATTTGACATACTTACAAACTTTCCGCAGTCCTGCAAAAGTGCAGCAATACGCAGCAGCAGTCTCTCCCGTTTGCCCAGACCGTGATACTTTTTCATGCTGTCAAAGATTTCCAGTGCAAGTTTTTCGAGACTCTGTGCATGCTTCTGATTGGATTTATAACGCTTTGCAATATTTCTTGCGGAATACAGAATGTCTTCATTAAAATCATGATGGAAACGAATCAGTTTATTGTCGATGGCATATTCTGCCACAATTCCATCCGAAAGACTGACCCCCGGCAGCCACATCATCTGTGCACCGGTAATATCCAGAATCTTCTTATAAATCAGTACACTTGGCAGCATCAGATTGGCATGTTCGATGGAGACATCCATTGCCTTGCTCAGTTCATAGGAATTCAGTCGAACCACCTGTTCATAAATCTCATTGAATTCCTCTGCTGTCAGCCGGTCCTTTCTGGCACCATTGGCCTGTTTGCCCAGATACTGTGCACTCATACCGGTCAGAATCAGATTTTCAATCTTCCGGTCTTTCAGATACAGCTTTTTAAAGGTCTGCATTTCTGCATCCACCAGTTCCTCAATCAGATCACGCATTTCATGAAGCTCGGAACCGATGGAGGAAAGGGTGTCCTGTACCCGGACAGAACCGATTTTCATATACTGTGTGGTCACCAGTGCATCTTTATCAAATAATGACAGCTGGGTACTGCCGGATCCCACATCTGCGATGGCAGTACCTTTTTTAATGATATCTTCAAATTCCGTTTCCTTGATGGCAACCGCTTTATAACAGAGAAATCGCTGTTCTGCATTGCCCAGAATATTCACTTCAATTCCCGTACGGACCTTCAGCTGATCCAGCACGATTTCCCGGTTTTCCGCTTCCCGCAGGGCACTGGTTCCGTATGCCTTATAGCTGGTGATATTGTAACTTTTCATCACTTCGGAAAAATGGGTCAGAATCCTGCACATTTCATTAATATGTGCATAGCTGATGCGGCCGTTCCGATACGTATCATGACCTGCGGCTACACTCTGTTTCAGCTGATCGATGGTTTTGATACTCCCTTTATCCGAAATCTGATAAATGGTCATCGCCAAATCCAGAGAACCCACATCGATTGCCGCAAATAAATATACTGCCATAATGGCCTCCTTTGTTTAAAAGCTTCCCAGAATCTTAAAGCTGACCGCTTCCTCCGAGATACCTGTCAGTGCATTGCGCACACTGGACTGGTTAAAGTTTCCGTCAAAATTCATGAAGAAACGGTATTCCCAGGTCTGTCCGGGAACCGGTCTGGATTCCAGTTTAATCATATTCAGATTGTTGTAAATAATATGTGACATCAGACGGTACAGGGAACCGGGATCATGTTCACATTCAAAACAGATGCTGATATGCTGTGCATCCTTTCTTGCAACCTTTCGATTGGTAATAACCGCAAACCGGGTCATATTGGCAAGATTGTGATTCAGCGGGCTGATCAGGGTTTCCAGACCATATAAATCGGCAGCAACGGTGCTGGCAATGGCTGCATGGCTTCGAATTCCTTCTTCTGCTACTTTCTTTGCCGCCAATGCTGTATTGCTCATGGAAATCGTATTGATTTCCTTATGTTCATTGAGAAATTTGTTGCACTGGGATATTCCCTGGGGATGGGAATATACGGTTTCAATTTCTTCCAGTTTCGTTCCCGGTACCACAAGGAGAGACTGGATAACCGGAAGATCAAATTCATCCACAATGTAATTGTCGCACTTGACCAGCAGATCGTACACATCGGCCACGACACCTGCAGAACTGTTTTCAATGGGAATCACCGCAAAATCCGCTCTTCCCCCTGACAGTGCATTCATGCTTTCCTCAAAAGTGGATACGTGGAAACTGGTCACATCCCTGCCGAAATATTTCATGGTGGCTTCATGGGCAAAAGCTCCTTCCACACCGGTATAAACCACCCGGCAGTTCTCTGTCTCCAGTTCGTCGATAATTTCAAAGGGCAGTCTGCAGTTGCCCTTGCTCATCTCATCCAGCATCTGATACTGATACTTTCTGCTGGCGGCCATCAGCATACGGAACATTTCTTCCACATTTTTCTTATCACCGCCGGATTTTACCATGGCCTTTACCATTTCCAGCTTCTTGTTTTCTCTGGCAATATCCCGGACCGGTTTGCTGGAGGCCAGCTTGCTCTCTGCCACCAGTTTGCAAAGATCCATTCGTCTGGTATACAGTTTTACCAGCTCCTGATCGACCTGATCCAGCTGCTGTCTAACCGCTGCCAGATCTTTTTTACTGTTTTTTTTTCTGACAACAGAAGCAGCTTCTCCTATATAGGACAGGGAGCCGAAAATCATGATAATATCATCCTCTCCTGCCGTTTCCATGGCTGCATCCACAGCTTCCTGAATGGAATCACATGCCTTCACATCTTTATGATACTTCCGCAGAACAGCTGCCAGTTGTTCTGCTTCCAGTGCTCTCGGGTTGTTGGGCGGTGTCACTGTGAAAAATCTGGCAAACAGAGGTGCCATCATTTCACACTCTTCATCATATGCCTTATCCGCCAGAACACCCATGATACCGATGATCCGCTTTCCTGCAAAATAGTATTCCAGGGATTTCTTCAACTGAATCATGCCATGAGGATTGTGTGCTCCGTCCAGAATCACACGGGGCTTGCTGGCAATGGTTTCAAACCGGCCATGCCAGACGGCTTCTGCCAGTCCTGCCTTAATCTGTTCATCCGTAATTTTCATACCGGATGCATCCAGTGCCTTCGCCGCCTCAATGGCCAGGCTGGCATTGTCCAGCTGATACCGTCCGATCATGCGGATCCGGATATCTTTGATATCCTTATAATCATAATGAATCAGCGGAGCACCGTCTTCTGCATATTCCATATCCTCATAAACATGAAGACCGGCACTGTCTGCGCAATACATGGAAGCACCCTTTTCTTCACAGACACGCTGAATCACCTGATAAGAGCACTCTTCCTGTCGACCCACACAGACCGGTGCAGTATTTTTAATAATACCCGCCTTGCATTCGGTTATTTCTTCCAGTGTATTGCCAAGGAATCCCATATGGTCCATGCCAATGGGAGTCAGAATATTGCAGATCACATTTTCCACAATATTGGTGGCATCATCTCTGCCTCCCATACCGCATTCCAGAACCACCACATCACATTTCTTTTCAATAAAATACAGAAATCCGATGGCTGTCTCCACTTCAAACAGAGTCGGCCGTCCGATTCCATCGATTTCCATGGAATCAATGGCAGCTTTTACCTGTGCAGTCAGCCTGCTGAAAGCCTCTCTTTCAATATTTTCTCCGTTTACCTGTACAAATTCATCATAATCAAATACACGGGGAGAAGAATATCTGCCCACAGTATAACCGGCACATTTCAGTATGGTGCTGATAAATGCCAGTGTGGATCCTTTTCCATTGGTTCCTGCTATATGAATAAACTGCAGCTGATCCTGCGGATTGCCCAGTCTTTTTAATAAAGCCTGCATGGGTTCCAGTCCCAGTATAATGCCGGATCTGGCAATCTCTGCCAGATATTCTTTTGCTTCTTCGTATGTCACGTCTATGACCTCCAGTTTCGTCTATTATCCTACTCTATCTTATCATTTTTTATTTTTTTTTCAAGACTGGTACAGCGAATAATCATGAACCGCCATATCACATGTATGATTATTTATCCGCCCCATTGTCGACAACCAACGCTGATACCGGAATGCAGGATAAGATAGTTTCATCCGGTTCATACTAAGACCATGAATTCTATAATACCTGTTTTAAAAAACATCCCGAGAAATTTTATCCGCTGCGGGGTAATCGGATGGTGTGCGGAAATTTTTTTCACCTGCATCCATACCTTTGCAGCCACCAATGATAAAAGACTGATGGGACAGACTTCCCTTCTGATGTTCCCCATTTACGGACTGGGAGCTCTGATTCCTGTCATTTCCCATTACTTGAAACAGCTTGGTATTTTGCTTCGGGGGACCATCTATTCCATTCTCATTTTTGCAGCAGAATATCTGTCCGGCAGCTTTCTTCGCCTGTTTCATGCCTGCCCGTGGGATTACAGTTTCAGTCGGTTTCATATCAATGGTCTGATCCGCCTGGATTTTTTTCCCTTCTGGTTTCTCCTGGGACTGATTTTTGAAAAAATCGGACAAATCAGTCAAAAATCTTAGATGTGCTTGCAAAGGTTTTTTTTCAATGTTATAATCACATTCTGATACATTGTCTGAATTCATACCGGAATTCAGATGATGTACAGGGAAATAATATGCAGCAGAAGGGAATCAACCATCCCTTCATTCACCACCATGACTGATACTCCCGGTGGAATCCCCGTATCAGTCATCCCAAGGCAGTCTTAGGCTGTATCCTTACAGATAGAAGGGAGATTTTTGTATGGATAACAATGCAGAGACACAGAACAATATTTTGCAGGAAAAACTGGATCAGCTCGTTGCATTCTGTAAAGAATCCGGCCATATTGATCCGGTCCTGTACAGCGAATATGATGTGAAACGTGGTCTTCGTGACTCAACCGGTAAAGGTGTGCTGACCGGTCTTACAGAAATTTCTGATGTAACAGCATACGAAATGAAAAACGGCCATCAGGTACCCGCACCCGGCCAGCTATATTTTCAGGGCTATAATGTGGAAGATCTGATCGAAGGAGCCCATGGCAAGAGATTCTGTTTTGAAGAAGTAACTTATCTGCTCCTGTTCGGCGAGCTGCCCAACTCACAGCAGCTGAACGATTTTATCGAGCTCCTTTCCGCAGAGCGGTCTCTTCCTTCGAAATTTGTCCGTGACGTCATTATGAAAGCCCCCAGTTCCAATCTGATGAATGCGCTTCAGCGCAGTGTCCTGACTCTGTATTCCTATGATGAGAATCCGGATAGTATCGAACTTGGCAATGTGCTGCGTCAGTCTCTTCGTCTGATCGCCACATTCCCTCTGATTGCTGTATACGCATACGGTGCTCACAATCATTATCACAATGACAGTGCACTGGTCATCCGTAATCCGAAACCGGAACTTTCCCTGGCAGAGAATCTTCTGCAGATGCTTCGTGTGGACGGCAAATTCACTGCACTGGAAGCGCAGGTTCTGGATGTATGTCTGATTCTCCATGCCGAACACGGCGGTGGTAACAACTCAACCTTCACCACCCATGTGGTTTCTTCCTCAGGCACCGATACCTTTTCTGCAGTTGCCGCTTCTCTTGCATCACTGAAGGGACCCAAGCACGGCGGTGCCAATCTGAAGGTCACCATGATGTTTGAAGATCTGAAGGCAAATGTAAAGAACTGGGAAGACACCGATGAAATCCGTGACTACCTGTTGAAAATTCTGGATAAACAGGCTTTTGATCATTCCGGTCTGATTTACGGTATGGGACATGCCGTTTATACCGTTTCCGATCCCAGATGCGTCATCCTGAAACGGTATGCTGCAAAACTGGCAGAAGCAAAGGGACGTACCGCTGAGTTTGAATTTATGGCAAGGGTGGAAAGCCTTGCCGGTGAACTGGTTGCCCAGAAACGTAACGTATTCAAAAAAATCTGTGCCAATGTGGATTTTTACAGTGGTTTCGTATATTCCATGCTGGATATCCCTTACGAACTGTATACCCCTCTTTTTGCAATCGCCCGTATTTCCGGCTGGTGTGCACATCGTATGGAAGAGCTGGTTAATGCAGGCAAGATCATCCGTCCCGCATATAAATATGTGGGTACACATAAAAACTATTATCCTCTGGAAGACCGTTTCTGGTAGAAAACCATTTTTAATACATGTTACATACCGGAGCTGCATATCCTGTGCAGCTCCATCTTTTATTTTCCAAACAGTTTTCTGAAAAAACGGATGATATAATCCCAGAAAGCAGCTTTTTCCACGGATTCTCCCGTATAAACCGGTATTTCTCCCAGTTTCTCCTCCCCATCATAATAACAGAGTTTCCCCACCTCCATCCCTTTTTCCACCGGTGCGCGAAGCGAATCCGGCAGATCCGGACGGATTTCCACTGTACCAAATTCTTTTCCATCGGTTCTTACCATGGAAAAGGAATCCCGGCAGACCAGTTGAACTTCTTCTTTTTTTCCGTGCTCCACCTTCAGAACACCGGGGTCCGGCGGACTCTTTTCCTCATATTTGCGGCAGATTCGAAAGCCATAATTCAACATGGTTTTTGCTTCCTGAAAACGGATTTTATAATCCGGTGCATCCAGTACAACAGCAATCAAGTCAATTCCATCCTTTCTTCCCGTTGCGGACAGACAGCAGCCTGCAAGACTGGTGCTTCCGGTTTTCAATCCGGTTACGGTAAAATCTGTCTGCATTTTAAGGAGCTTGTTGGTGTTGGTCAGACCAAACTCACTGCTCCCTTTCGCTGTGTTATGTATGATATTTTCCATCCAGATTGTACTGTAGTCCGATATCTGCGGATATCCGGTAATCAGTTCTCTGCTCATCAGGGCCACGTCCCTGGCCGTTGTCAGATGCTCCGGTGAATCTGTCAGACCACAGCAGTCCACAAAGTGAGTCCCGGTCATCCCAAGCTTCTGTGCCCGGTCATTCATATCGGCAACAAATTCCTCCTCTGAGCCTGCAATATATTCCGCCATGGCCACTGAGGCATCATTTCCGGAAGCAACCACAATGCATTTGATCAGGGTTTCAACCGTCTGCTGTTCCCCTTCCTCCAGAAAAACCTGGGATCCTCCCATGGATTTTGCATGGGCACTGGTCGTAACCATATCGTTCAATGTTATTTTATCCTCCTCCAGTGCATCAAAAATCAGAATCAGCGTCATGATCTTGGTGATACTGGCAGGAGACCGTCTTTCATCTGCATTCTTCTCAAATAGTACATTACCGGTGGATGCCTCCATCAGAATGGCAGCTTTTGAACCCACTTCCGGTTCCTTTTCTGCCGCAAATGCATATATAACCGCACCGCCTGCAACAGAAAAAATGAGTCCCGGAATCAAGACAATACGAATAAAAAGTCTGTAAGGTAATTTCCGAAACAAAAAAATCCCCCTGAATCGGTATCGTATTAGTATCATTGTACCGATCCAAAGGGGCATTTATTACACTTTTAAGATTATTTCACTTTTGCAAACAGGGGATTGGGATAAACACCCTTCTCTGTCATTTCCTTTAAAGCTGCTTTTACCAGAGGGGTGTCTTCCTTATAGGTCAGACCAAACCAGTGCGCATCGGTTTCCAGAACCTTTACGCGGGCAGAACCGCTTTCCAGCATATCTCCGATAATGGTGGGGAGAAGATATTCTTCGGTAAGATTGCCTTCCGGAAGGTTCTTTAAAAACTCAATAAATTTCTCCTCCAGTACTTTCATAAATGCGGGAGTCAGCCCCCACATATTCATGGAAACCAGAGAAGAAACACTTAACTTCTTTCCTTCTGCCTCGGCTCCATCGGCTGTCTTTGAAATATGATGGGTTTCCACAATCTTTTTCAGGAAATTGTGTTCATCCATGTCACACACACCTCTGGTCACGGCACCAAAATCACTCAAGGTATTGCCCAGAACAAATCCCGGCATGCAGAATTCCATATCGGTATCTGCTCCGTCCATGCGGGCCTTTTCCTGATTTACCAGATAATCGTGAATTTTCACAAAGGCTTCTTTTCCATAATAATCATCCGCATTGATGACAGCAAAGGGACCGTTTATCACCTTTCTGGCTGCCAGAACAGCATGTCCGGTACCCCAGGGCTTGGTTCTGTCTGCGGGCCGTGAAAAACCTTCCGGCAGATCCTCCATATCCTGAAATACATAATCAACCTTGCATAAGCCCTCCAGCTTTGCACCGATCATGGTACGGAAATCCTCTTCCAGATTTTTTCGGATAATAAAAACAACATGATTAAACCCGGCTTCCAGTGCATCATAGATGGAATACTCCATGATCACTTCTCCGGAAGGCCCCACCGGTGTCAGCTGCTTGCATCCATCTTTAAAACGGGAGCCAATACCGGCCGCCATAATACCTAATGTAATATCCATATACTTCCTCCTGTATCTCTGATTGATCTCAGTCAGAAAAACTTTTTCACTCAGAACAATTTTCTGTTGGATTATAGAATGAATCCGCCCTCATTCTAACATAGACCATTTACTTTTGCTACCATTTATTAAAAAAATAAATAATTCTTAAAAAAGAAAAGACAGACCTTTTTATTGTCTGCCCATCAAAAATATGCTACACTGTATACATCCGGATTAATCAAATCCCCAATTAAACAGAAAGAGGTATCTGTAATGAAGAAAAATGTGAAATTATTCGCTGCAATTGCTGCTGCCGCTGCCGCTGCTGCCGGCGGATTTGCAGTTGCAAAATATCTGAAGAGAGACAACGACGACATTTTCGAAGATGAAGACGATTTTGATTTTGACTTCGATGATGACGATGAAGAATGCGGATGCTCTGAAACAGCAGAAGCCTGTGAATGTACGGAAGAAGAAAACTGCTGCTGTTCCGAAGAAGCAGAACCC
The DNA here is from genome assembly GCA_051879215.1 of Lachnospiraceae bacterium. Lineage (GTDB taxonomy): Bacteria > Bacillota > Clostridia > Lachnospirales > Lachnospiraceae > TWA4. The sequence goes on along the minus strand of JBJELP010000305.1, from coordinate 9,608 downwards.
TGCGAGTGCGCAGAAGAAGAAACCTGCGGATGCTCCGAAGAAGCAGAACCCTGTGAATGTGCAGAGGAAGAAACCTGCGAGTGCACGGAAGAAAAATCAGAATAGGAATCTGATCGTTTCAGACGGTACAAAGACGATTGCAAAATCGTCCTTGTATCGTCATTTTTTATGTATACTTTTCCATTTTTTTATATGAATACAGTTGGGAACAAAAGCCAGTTCAGGTATATCCACCAAAAGGGGTACATTCACCTGAGTCTTTAGAAGATCTTAGCGAAAGCTCCTGTATGGAAGGGGTAATCTCGCAGGTTTCGGCCCTGCTAGATTAGGTGCCCACCGTTCAAATGAATTCGCATCAGGCGGATTCATGCGTTGGCACCGGCCCCTGGAAAAAGGAACTTGAGCTTTAGAGCTTCAAAGACTCAGGTTCTGTACCCGTGGTGGATATACTGACTGGCTTGTAGTGATTCTTTCTGTTATTCATTACAAACATCACAACAGATGCTCCGCAGATAATCGTATATCCCAGAAAGCTGTACCCATCCGGTACCTGACGGAAGAACAGATATCCCATAATGGTCGAAAAGATGATCTGGGTATAATCATAAACCGAAATTTCTCTTGCCGGTGCAAATGTATAGGCAGCGGTAATGCTGAACTGTCCTCCTGCTGCTGCCAGACCGGCTCCCAGCAGTATGATCACCTGTTTCAGAGACATGGGGCTGTGGTAAAACAGAATAATCAGCGGCAAAGTTACCAGACTGCTGAATGCAGAGAAACAGAACACCGTTACCGGTCCCTTTACACCGGCTGCACCCAGCTTTCTCACCAGCGTATATGCGGCTCCGGCTGTCATTCCGCCGCAGATTCCCGCAGCCATACCAACCATATCAGTGCTGGCAAACCCCGGTTTCACCACAAAAAGGCATCCGATCAGCGCTGCAGACAGACACGCCATCTGATACTTTGTGGGGATTTCCCGCAGAATCAGAATGGAAAAAAGAATGGCAAAAAAGGGAGAGAGTTTATTCAGAATATTGGCATCTGCCACCAGCAGATGGTCCACTGCATAGAAATTGCACAGCAGACCGATGGTTCCGAAACTGACCCTTCCCAGCATGGCCAGATAATTCCCTTTTCCGATTACAAACGGTACTTTATTTTTCACCAGAATAATCGCTGCAAAAAACATGGCCACAATATTCCGGAAGAAACTTTTCTGTATGGAGGGAAGATCCCCTGCCATCCTGACAAAAATGGTCATCAGCGCAAAACAGAATGCTGACAGTATGATACAGCATATTCCTTTATTTTTATTACTCATAGCTTTTCCTGCTTTCTTTTTTTCCTATCATATTTATAACCGGTACATCCATTCCGGTTCATCCGTTGAAACCTGCACCCGCCGGGCGCATCGAAAAACCGGAGAAGACACAGTATCTTCCCCGGTTTTTATTTCATACAATTTAAATCAATACTTGCGAATACCTGTTATTCGCTCTCTTCCCGCACATAAATCCAGACATTGTACAGTCGTTCTTCGTCAGCGGCCATGGCCTGATGCCGGATCAGCTCCGGGTTCATATGGGCATCCAGAAGAGGAATCATTTCTTCTTCCACCTGATACAATTCCGCTGCAATTTCTGCAAAACGGGCCTTTCTGACACCCAGAACGGTTCGTTCACCAGAGGATGCTTCACAGAATTCATATCCGGGAACTGTGATCGGACAGACGTAATCTTTCTTTTTCAGAAGTGCATAGTCCACCTGACCTGCAGGATCGGTAACCCGGATGGATTTCACACGCTTTTCATCATATACCGCAAGATACAGACGATCATCCATGCTGTTTACCCGATATTACAGACTGAGAACCTTCTGAAGAAGTTCATCCAGCCATTCCCCGTCAAACATTTCGATCATACCCTTGTCACATGCTGCAGACAGCTTGCGGTTCATGGGAATCTGAGCAATCAGATCAATTCCATGTTTCTTTGCGATTTCAGCAGTGTTGCTCTCGCCGAAGATTTCGATCCGTTCACCGCAGTGAGGACATTCTGCATACGCCATGTTTTCCACGATACCCAGAATCGGTACGTTCATCATATCAGCCATGTTGACAGCCTTATCCACAATCATGGATACCAGTTCCTGAGGAGATGTTACAACAATAATACCATCCACAGGCAGAGACTGAAATACCGTCAGCGGAACATCACCGGTTCCGGGAGGCATATCCACAAACATAAAATCCACATCGCCCCACAGAACTTCAGACCAGAACTGCTTGATGACACCGGCAATCACAGGACCTCTCCATACCACAGGTGCTGTCTCATCTTCCAGAAGCAGGTTGATGGACATGATCTTGGTACCCATCGCACTTTCTCTGGGGAAGATTTCCGTCTCGTTGCCTGTGGCACGTCCCTTGATACCAAAGGACTTGGGAATGGACGGACCGGTCACATCCGCATCCAGTATGGCAGTGCTGCGTCCGCAGCGCTGTGTCAGGACAGCCATTAAAGAAGTAACCATGGATTTACCAACGCCGCCTTTTCCGCTGACGATACCGATTACTTTCTTTACATTGCTGTTGGGATTCATGGGAGCCAGAAGACTCTCCTGTGTTCTGTCTGAGCAGCCGCTTTCCCCACAGCTGCTGCAATTTCCATTACAATCACTCATGTTAATACCCTCCGTTTTCTATCCGTCGAACTGTTTTTGGCATTTGCCAATAATCGACTCTCTGGTGAACAATTATACATTATTATCAGGTATACGTCAATCCAGATCTTCCCCGTTTGATGCAATCACTTTCTTATACCAGCCAAAGGAGTCCTTTCTCCTTCTGGCCAGATTTCCGGTGCCGTCATCATACTTTTCCACATAGATCATGCCATAGCGTTTTGCCATTTCGCCGGTTGATGCACTGACCAGATCAATACAGCCCCAGGGGGTATATCCCATCAGATCCACACCTTCATCCACTGCTTTTTTCATCTCCTCAATATGAGAACGCATGTAATCAATACGGTAACTGTCATGAATGCTGCCATCCGGTTCCAGAACATCTTTTGCACCAAGACCGTTTTCCACCACCATCAGCGGAATCCGGTAACGGTCATAAATGGCATTCAGCACATAACGAAGTCCTTTCGGATCAATCTGCCATCCCCAGTCACTGGCTTTCAGATATGGATTCTTAAGTCCCATGGACAGGTTTCCATCTGTCTGTTCCAGAGTCGGATCCACGCTGGCACAATTGGTCATGTAATAACTGAAGGTATAGAAATCCACCGTTCCTTCTTTCAGAATCTCCAGATCCCCCGGTTCCATATGAAGTTCCACCTGATTTTCCTTCCAGATCTGCTTCGCATAGGCGGGGTACTCGCCCCGTACCATGACATCGGAACAGTACCAGTTCATATTGCGCATCTGTTTCTGGGCTTCCAGCTGATCATCCGGATTGCAGGAATAGGGGTAAACTGCCATAAATGCAATCATATTGCCCATTTTGAACTGCGGATACTTTTCATGGGCCAGTTTCACCGCCTTTGCGCTGGCAACAAACTGATGATGCAATCCCTGATAACGAAGGGCAGGGATATCCGGCTGTTCATTAAAAGAAACCGACGGTTCATCGGAATTCAGGATACCCAGCGACAGGAAATTGCCCATTGGCATGGTTCCGCAATTGATCTCATTAAATGTCAGCCAGTACTTTACCTTATCCTTGTAACGTTCAAAAATCACTTCACAATAGTGTACAAACAGGTCAATACACTCTCTTCCGGCCCATCCGTTATACGCCTTTGTCAGAGCAAAGGGCATTTCATAGTGGGAAATGGTAACCAACGGCTCAATTCCATACTTTGCACATTCGTCAAATACCCGATCGTAAAATGCCAGTCCTGCCTCATTGGGTTCCTCTTCCATGCCGGTGGGGAAAATCCGGGTCCAGTTAATGGACATACGGAAGACTTTGAAACCCATTTCTGCAAATAATGCAATATCTTCTTTATAGTGGTGATAAAAATCAGTTGCTTCACGGCTGGGATACAGTGTTCCTTCTTCAAACTCTCTTGTAATCCGTTTTGACTGCGTATGAGAACCATTGGTGCACATATCGGAACAGGACGGTCCTTTTCCATCCACATCCCATGCCCCTTCATATTGATTGGCCGCAGTCGCACCGCCCCATAAAAAATCAGATCGAAAAGCCATAGTGTTTCCTCCTTCAGTACATATCGTACCTTTCAGAATGGGATTGCCTCCCTCCTGAAACGATTCGATTCCCCCACACTTTGCGATTGGGAAGCGGGGGGACATCTCCTGAACGATTATATCACAATTTCTCAAAAACAGCACGGTTTCTGTTGAAATCAGCTTCTTTTTGTTCCTGTTTTTTTTCGTCTTCGAGTAATTCTCTGTACACCGGAAGATACGCAGTATCCATCCAGCATACCCAGACCGGTTCTGTCTTCAGTTCCCTCATGAAAATGTGCATTTCCAGACCATCTCCATAGATTTTCTGCAGAAACAGAAAAGCATGATTCCACCGGTTTCTGTATACGGCCTGTTCTTCCGCAGAATCCTCCCCGGGTGTACGGGACTGACCAAACAGGGCCGCTGCCAGCAGGTGAATCAGGGTCAGTCTTTCATCATAGGCCGCCTCTTCTGCCAGCCGGACCAGATCTTCCGGAATCGGCTCTTCTTCCAGAATTCTTTGTACCGGAAATGCATCTGCATATTTCCGATAGAATTCATAATAAGAAGCAAAATCCCTTGCAATTCTGGGGTACTGCAGAAATTCCTCCACGAAAGAAGAAGAAACCGGCAGCTGCAGATCCTCATATGCAAAAATCATCCGGGAAAGATCCTCCCATCCTCTGGCTGTCACAAACCAGGTTCCCTCTTCGCAGGGTTCCATCTGATAAAAATTCTGTGGTTTGATATCCAGATAGGACAGAATGGACTCATGAAATCCTTCGTGCCTTGCATATTGTTTCCATACAGACAGGTCCTCTTCCACCTTCAGCATGCGGACACGATCCAGCGTCACCACATCAAAATCCCGTACGGATTTGTTATATCCAGGCGGATTCCCGGCAGCAACAATAACCCAACCTTCCGGCACCTGGTGGGAACCGAAGGTTTTGCACTGCAGAAACTGCAGCATTGCAGGTGCCAGTGTCTCCGAAACACAGTTGATTTCATCGATAAACAGAATTCCTTCTTTATAACCGGTTTTCTCCATACACTCATATACCGATGCTATAATTTCACTCATGGTATACTCTGTCACAGAAACGGAACTGCCTCCATAACATTTTTCCCGGATAACGGGAAGTCCGATGGCACTCTGTCTGGTGTGATGGGTAATGGTATAGGCCACAAGTCCCACATGACAGGAGTTTGCTGCCTGCTCCATGATTGCTGTTTTTCCGATTCCCGGCGGTCCGATCAGCAGCAGCGGCCGCTGTCTCACCTGCGGAATCTTCCAGCTTCCGTCCGGATTTTTTCCTGTATACGCCTGAACGGTACGGATGATTTCTTCCTTTGCTTCCTGTATTGTCATATAAATCTCCCCATAATCGGCAGCCGCAACTGCCATACTGTACATTTTCCTTTTATATTTCACAGCTTCTGCCGCAATTTTTCTATTCTATACGGAAACCGTAAATGCCCCGGAATATTCCGGCTGCCATCCTGCATCTTCCGGCAGCTCCAGCAGCAGTTTATCAGCCCAGTAAGGGACTGACACCTCCGAAAACCGGTTTTTCAGGAAAATAAAGGTACTCCTGCAGTCAGGAGGGGTCTCCGGAAAAGTTCCGAATCCATCGGTAAAATACAGAATGCCTTTCAGATGACGCAGTTCTCCCTTTTTCTGCAGATGTTTCACATATCGGAAAGCCTCCCGGAAATCCGTTCCTCCTCCGCCCCGGATCACCAGATGTTTCATATATTCATCCGCTTCCCGAAGACTGGTGATTTTCACATCTTCCTGTACAATAGCATCACACTGCAGGACCCGTACATGAAAATGATCAAAGAAATTCTCCGACTGTCCGAATACGGACCAGGTTTCCTCCAGAAAAAAACGTACCAGTCTGCCGGAACAGGATCCGGATGTGTCAATGACAATAACCAGTTCCTGAAGACGCATGACCTCTTTTGTCTCCAGCGGTTCAATAAAAGGCATATGATCATAGGTGTTCAGTCCATAGGTATAATACACCGGATCAAAGCTGTCCGTATCCAGCAATCGATCTTCCTTCAAAACCATAAATTGTCTGAGAAAATCATGATAATCATAACCTTCCCGTTTTTTCAGACCGGCTTCTTCCCGCCTGTCTCCAGCCTTTGAACGGAATTCTCCGCCCCGTCTTCCATGGAACTTATTTCCCCCGGTCTCACCTGCAAGCCATTTTTTAACCTGTCCTTCCCATATTTCTTTTCCCTCCGGAAACGAGAAACCAATCAGACCGGTCCGCCTGAAGGAATCTGCTGATTTACCGTTCCGGCCAGGCCATGTTCCATGATCATCCACCTGAAACAGCTTCCTTAACTGCAGTATCTTCTCCCTGCTCAGCTTCCAGCCGATCAGCTGTTTTTCAACGGTTTCCGCTGTCAGAACCGGCTCTGCCAAAAGCAGCCGGTCAAAAACCTTCTGCTTTTCCAGACTTTCTTCTGCCTTTTCCCAAAGCGGTCCAAACAGTTTATTTACCTGGTACTCCACTGCAATATCTGCTGAAAGATCACTGTATTCCGGCGAATTCTGAAATGGATGCAGAAAAATACCATGGAACAGAATATGGGCAAACGCCCGCGGCATTCTGTTGGCATCTGCCATCTCCGGAATCCGCTTTTCCTGGTCTGATTTGAAAAATGCTGCTGCAGATAGGGTCAGCACTTCACAGAATCCCTCCAATTCCGGTTTTCTGCTGTATATTTCTGCTGCTGCATTCTGCAGAACCTTTTTCCGGTTACCTTCTTCTGATTTCCAGTACTTTGCCGTTTCCTTTGTTTTTTCTTCTTCTTTTATCCCGTTCTCTGCTGTTTCTTCTGCTTTTACGTTTTCTTCCGTTTCTTCTGCTTTTACGTTCTCTTCCGTTCCCTCCTTCTCTTCCGTCTTCTCTGCTATTATTGTGTCTTCCTTTTTTTCTGACTCCGACAGATATTGTATATATTGTACATTTCCATACTCTGCCGCTTTCTGCATCAGTTCTTTCCGCAGAAAACGATCCGGTCTTTTCAGTCCGATCAGTACAGATACTCTTTCCGGAAGTTTTCCATACAGTTCCCACTTTCCGGTGACCAGCCGCAGCATGGCCGGACGGTAACGCCCTGTCACCAGCTTCCGATAATTCTGTTCCGCCGTTTCCGATAATTTTTCCGGATACAGCAATCTGGAAATTGCAATGTCCAGCTGTATTTTTTTATCAGTCAGTCTCATGGCTCTGCTGTCATAAAAAGCAAAGTCAATGGCTCCCTGTTCTGTAAACACTGGATCCAGTCCCATCATCTGCCCCAGAGGCAGTCTCACATGATCCCGGATCTGCAGCACTGCCCTCTGTGCTTTCAGCAAAGGCATCCAATCCTCCACCTGATCCGCAGACCACACTTCCACCAGAATATCCTGTACGCCCTGAAAAGACCTTGCACCCAGACGATGGATCCCTGTGGGGATCTGCAGCTGTTTCCGTTCTTTGTCCAGCACCTCCAGCAAAAGATCTCCCTGAAGCACCAGTCCGTTCCAGTAACGAACCGGCTCTTCTGAATGCTCATCTTCCCGGAGGGGAATCAGAAAAAATCAGGATCGGCCAGCCCGAGGATCGTCCGAAGCGCCATCTGAATACCGGTTCTCTGACTGTCCATATCAATCCATTCCTCTCTGGTGTGGGCACCTCCGCCGATGATGGTGCCCAGTGTCAGGGCAGGGATTCCCTCTGCCAGCGGTATATTGGCGTCTGTGGATGCAGCCTCGCAGGATGCCTCATGTCCTGTTGTTTCCCGGATCACATCACGGATACAACGTACCAGCTGATTCTGTATCTCCTGATTCACATTGCCTTCACAGGGACGTTCTCCCAGCAGTTCTGTTTCGATCCGGTACCCTTTTGCCTGAAATGCATGGATAATCTGCTGCAGATTTTTCTGCATTTCTTCCATGCAGGACCCATCCACCGAACGGATTTCATACATCATATGTGCTTCCTGTGCAATGGTATTAACCGATGTTCCTCCTTCAATCAGCCCCACATTATAGGTGGTCTGTGCACGGTCCGGAACCTTTTGTCTGTATAATTCACATACCAGTTCCGCAATCTGCCCCACTGCACTGGGATTCCCGAATGCACTGAAGGAATGACCGCCATCTGTTCTCACCGTGATCCGGTATCGAAGAGAACCCACGCATCTGGTAAAACACTGCCCCTGATACAGATCAAAGGAAACCACATGCCGGATCCGGCTTTGAAAATCATGAATCAGCTGTCGACATCCCCGCAGATTGCCAAGCCCCTCTTCACCGGTATCTGCCACAAACAGAATTCCGGTCTGCAGAGACGGTTTTTCCTTTGCAAACCATGCGGCAGCCATAAGAAGATTGGCCAGATTGGCCGTATTATCTCCCACACCCGGTCCCCGCAGAAGATTTCCCTGCTGCCGGATAATCAGCTTATCTTCATCTGGAAATACCACATCCATATGGGCCATATAAACAGCCAGACAGTTTCGATGGGATGCTTCATAGGGATAGATCACATTTCCCGCATCATCCATATAAACGCCTTCTGCTCCATGGGCATCCAGCCATTGCCGGCAATAATCTGCCCTGCGGTTTTCCTTCCCCGACGGAGCCGGAATCACCGCAAGTTCTTTCAGAAGCCGCTCTGCCTCCGCAGCATGAAGTTCCGCATATTCTCTGATCGGAGTATCCCAATCCTTTCTGCTCATTTTTATTCCTCCGTTTTGTAATCCAATCGAAAAATCCGGACATCTGCTCTTTCTTCTGAGCAGACATCCGGATCTGTTATCTGGTATGAGTCACGCTGATGAACGAACCATTCTGTACAGAACAAATCTAACGTCACTTTCTTTTCTGATATTCAATATAACCGATAATTGATACTGCAAGAATCACCGGAATGAGAGGAAATGCTGTCATCAGTCTTACAATCCAGGTACCCATTGCAAACAGCAGAAGCACACCGAGAAAAAGCAGAATCAGACATCCGTATCCTCCTGTCTTCAGAGAAAAGAAACGGCCTCCGAATCCAACAGGTTCCTCATCTCCCTCGGATTCCGGTTCTTTATAATTGGAGAATATGTCATCGGTACCTTCATATACACCATATTCCGCTTCATACACATCAATAATGGTATGAGCAATCAGTTCCGGAGGTCCCAGTTCTTCGATAACCTCGGTTTCCGATCTGCCGGTTTCACGGGCATGTTCTGTTATATAGTTTCGGTAAAAATCCGCTTTTTCCTTCACCAGTGCAACAGGAACTCTTCCTGCCAGTGAAGACGTCAGCAGATCAATAAACTCACTTCTATGCATAAAGTATGATCCCCCTTTTTCTGCATACCCTCAGGGAAAAGTA
>JBJELP010000304.1:0-23899 GCA_051879215.1 Lachnospiraceae bacterium | reverse complement strand
CATTCCCTGCAGTATACCGCCTGTCTGATTCAGAAGTTTTTTATCTGTAATCTGAATTTCCAGATTCATGCCTTCCATTTCTTTATGAGTAGATGGGATTTTTTTAATCTCAATGTCAAAAAGCTGATATTGCCCGTTAAAACAGTTCAGCATCTGGGCTTTTCCGTTTTTTATCTCATCTGATACTGCAGTTTTTACAGAGGCTTTTTCCCATAGTTCTTCAAATGTATCGGATTGAAAGCAGGACCGCAGTTCATTGATAATCATCCTGCGTGCTTCCTGATTGCTGTTTCCAAAGATTCCCTGTTCTGTATTGTCAGTTACCGTTCCTATACAGGAATTCAAACGGTAATCAATGGTACCGGCCAGCGAACCGGGTTCTTCCGCCTTGCTCTGAACCAGTGAATAGATTTCTGCCTTGTACAGCTTTCCGTTATCGATTTCCATTCGCTCTCCTGTATCAATGTCGGAAATACAGTGTCCCAGTGCTGCAAAATTTCCATCCTGATCCAGCCATGTAAGTGTACCAATCCCATGCATATTGTCACGAATCCAGATGCCTGCCTTATACTCCCCGTTTTCCGTCAGAACGGGTCTGATTGCGACCACCCTTTTTTCCCCCTGATGTTCGATGGTCAGCTGAATTTCTTTTCCTCCACTTTTCTCAATCAGTTTTTGAAACTGTTCCTTGGATTCCATGCAGCTTCCATCTGCTTCCAGTATATAATCTCCGGAATGCAGGATTTCCTGACAGGGACTGCTGATCATCCCTTCTGCAGTATGGAGTTCTGCGATTTCAGCAATCAGCAAACCTTTTGTTTCCAGATAAATCCCCACAGGAATACCACAGGGAAGCAGTTTCTCTGACTGCAAGATACCGGTATTGGATTTTCCGGATACCGATAAAACAGGATTGTCATATTCAAAAGTCGATTTCTCTGATGTAAGTGTACCGGAAAGCACAGGCTTTTCACCCGGTTCCAATCTTACCAAATTGCTGAATGTCAGAATATCGTCTGTATAGGAATCTGTAAAAACGAAAAAATATAATATTGTAAAGCATGACATAAAAAGATACAAACCTGCAATCAGGAAAAAATACCCTTTTTCCTTTCGTTTTTGTACTCGTGCTCTCATAATACCCTCCTTTGAATAGGCAGTGACGAATTTTCCGTTCACTGCCCTGTTCAACTTCTGGTTTTATTATGTGAGATTTTTGAAAGTCAAATCATGCATTTTCTGGGATTACGATATTCCTGCGCAATCATCTTTAATTCCCTTGCATTTTCAAGGACTGCATCGGTGATGGTAACTCCACCCAGCAATCTTGCCAGTTCCTGGACAGACTCTTCTTCTTTCAGCTGGCTGATTGTGGTACAGGTTTTTTCATTTCGGACAGTCTTGGCAATCATAAAATGGTTGTCTGCCATGGATGCAATCTGAGGAAGATGTGTGATGCAAAGAACCTGATGGGTTTTTCCGATCAAAGACAGTTTTTCCGATACACATGCAGCTGTCTTCCCGCTGATACCGGTGTCTATTTCATCAAAAATCAGTGTTGGTATCTGATCGGTATCCGCAAGAACTGCTTTCACTGCAAGCATGATTCTGGAAAGCTCACCGCCGGAAGCCACTTCACCGAGAGGTGCCGGCGGCTGTCCGGGATTTGTGGAAATCAGAAACTCGGCATCGTCAAAACCATTGCTTCCGAACTGGCCGGAACGTTCGAAATGCATATCAAAAGAAACCTGAAGAAAATTCAGTTCCTTCAGACTGGAAGTAATGGCCTGAACCAGCGGTACCGCTGCTTTTTTTCGTAAAGCAGACAGTTCTTCACAATAGAGGAGAACCTGTTTTCTGATCTTTTCACATGCGGCTTTCGTTTTTTTCCGGTTTTCTTCATAATGCTCCAGTTCGCTCAATCGTTCTTCCTTCTCCTGAAGGGACTCCATAATCCGGTCATAGTCTTTTCCATACTTTGTCTGCAGACTGCGAATCAGATCCAGTCTGTCTCTGACTGCTTCATAGGTTTCCTGATCAAAGCTCATTTCGTCCATATAGGACTGCACATCTCTGTTCAGATCCGTCAGCAGGGATTCCAGATCCAGAATCTGAGCTGCAATATCCTTCAGTGAATCGTCAAACCGCAGTGCGGACTGGATTTCTTTTACCGCTCTGGATACAGCCTCTCCTGCGGAAGAAGAATCCCCATATCCCAGTACATCAGAAACAATACCCATGGATTCCATAATATGGCGGCTGTTGGCAATTCGTCTGTATACCTGTTCCAGTTCCTCTTCTTCACCTTTTTTTAAAGCTGCGGACCGGATTTCATTGATCTCATATTTCAGAAAATCCACTTCCCGGATTCGGCTCTCTTCGTCCATGGAAAAACTCTGCAGTGTCCTGCAGCAATGCACATACTCACTGTATGCAGTCCCCAGCTTTTCTTTCAGTGCCGATACTTCCTCTCCTGCATAGATATCCAGGATTTCCAGATGCTTATGTTTATACATCAGGGACTGATGTTCGTGCTGACCGTGAATATCAATCAGAAGGCCGGTCATACGGCGGACTTTAGCCGCTGTCACAGTTTCATCATTGATTTTGAACACACTGCGTCCTTTCATAATCTTTCTTGAGAGAATCAGAACACCGTCTTCCTTTTCTGCTTCGATATCCATCTCCCGAAGCAGATTGAGTTTAATGGGATCGGTGATCTGAAAAACCAGTTCCACATATGCATACTCTGCTCCGGTACGAATCACGTTGGCACCTGCTTTTCCGCCCAATGCCAGATTGACAGCATCGATCAATATGGACTTACCGGCACCGGTTTCACCTGTCAGAATGTTCAGTCCTGCTCCAAACTCCATATCAGCTTCTTCAATTAAAGCAAAATTCTTTACATGTAAGTGCATCAGCATACACAGATCCCTCCCCAAAAACTTCGAACAGGTGTTGCAAACATTTGTTCTCGAATATCTGTTTGTATTCTATATCAACTTCTGAAAAAATGCAAGCCCTTTTTCAAAGAAAAACAGACCTTTTCTGCCGCACAGATACCTGTGAAGCAGAAAAGGTCTGTTTCTTATTCTGAAAAAATCCTTTTGTTTTCATCTGCACCTGCTTTTTCACCGCAGGCACAGATCTGCTATTCGTTTCCATTTAAAGATCTGGTATTCACAAATTTCTGAATTTCTTTCATCAGTGATACCGTATCTTCCACACTTCTGACAGCACACATAATGGTGTCATCTCCGGCAATGGTGCCCACTACCTGCGGAAAATGAAGTCCGTCCAGTGCGGCAGCTACAGCCATTGCCAGTCCGGACACGGTTTTGATCACCAGAATATTCTGCGCCATATCCATGGACACATACCCATCGCAAAAGATCCGGATGAATTTATCTTTCATTTCATCCTCTTCTTTTTTCATCAGTGTATAGCACTGGCGTCCCTTGCCGTTTGGAAGCTTTGTCAGCTTCAGTTCCCTGATATCTCTCGAAATCGTCGCCTGGGTTACATTGAAACCTTCCATATTGAGACGTTCTGCCAGTTCTTCCTGGGTTTCAATCTCATATTTACTGATCAGTTCACGAATTTTATCGTGTCTTCTTATCTTCATATAAACCTCCATACAGGAACATTTGCATCAGACTACCGTTCGGACATTTTTCTTCTGACTGTTTCCAGAAAACTGATATGCTTTATTTTCAGAATTCTTGCCCGCTCTGCCGCTTTATGAATGAGAATACGGTCACCTGCTTCCATCAGACCGGCACCATTTCCGTCATAACATAGCTGTACCGGAATAAACCGTTTATCGGTTCGTTTTACTACTTCCACAATAATCTGGGAATCCGCATCCAGCACAATACTTCGTTTGTTCAGTGAATGGGGAGAAATCGGTGTCAGAAGAATGCTGAACGCCTTCGGATCCACAATCGGACCTCCTGCTGACAGATTGTAAGCAGTTGATCCGGTGGGTGTTGCTATAATAATGCCGTCTGCCACATATTTGTTCAGCAGTACACCATCCACATAAATATTAAAATCATTTACATCCAGTCCGCTGGATCTGGATAATACAATATCATTCAATGCATGATCACTGGTAACCAGTGTTCCATCTGTTTTTTTTACTTCACCATAAAGGAGCATCCGTTCTTCCACGGTATACTGATCATCCATCAGACAATCCAGAGCATATTCCACATTGTCTGAATCGACTTCTGCCAGATATCCCAATGTCCCGCGGTTTATTCCCATCATGGGGATTCCTTTGTAACGAAGATCCCTGGCAGCCTGAAGCATGGTTCCGTCACCGCCGATTACCAGAATTGCCTGGGTATCATCCGGTATCGCCTGGGGATTGGTATAGCGAAACCACTCATGGTCATCGGCCGCTTCTGCATACACGCCGGAATCCAGTTTGCACCGGCATCCTCTTGTTACCAGATAATCCCTTACATACTGTGCCAGCTTTCTGCTTCCTGACTTGCCGTTATTGCTGATTACATAAAATTTATCCATTAAATCTACAATACCTCGTGTGCCTTTGTTGTAATCTGTTCCGCAGAGGGGATATAGGGAGCATTTTCCGGCCGTTCACAGCCTTTGCCAAGCCATACAAGATATTCAATATTGCCTTCCGGTCCTTTGATCGGTGAATGATCCAGTCCCAGAATATGAAATCCCAGTGCCTGCGCACAGGCAATCACCGATTCGATCACCTCCACATGCACTTTCCGGTCTCTCACAACGCCTTTTTTGCCGACCTTTTCTCTTCCGGCTTCAAACTGCGGTTTAATCAGGCAGACTGCCTGTCCGCCGTCACGCAGCAACTCAAATGCAGGGGGCAGGATTCTGCTGAGGGAAATGAACGATACATCCACGGAAAAAAAATCAATGGGCTCCGGAATCAATTCATGATTCAGATACCGGGCATTGGTTTTTTCCATACAGACAACCCGTTCATCCTTACGCAGTTTCCAGTCCAGCTGCCCTCTTCCGCTGTCCACAGCATATACCTTAACAGCTCCATTCTGCAGCATGCAGTCTGTAAACCCGCCGGTTGATGCTCCGATATCCATACAGGTTGCACCTGTTAATGAAATTGGCCAGACATCCATTGCCTTTTCCAGCTTCAGACCGCCGCGGCTGACATATTTTAATGTGGTGCCGCGAACTTCAATTTCCTTATCGGTTTCAAATACGGAGCCGGGTTTGTCTTCTTTCTGTCCATCCACATATACAATTCCGGACATGATAATTGCTTTTGCTTTTTCTCTGGAAGCGGCCAGTCCTTTATTGACCAGCAAAACATCCAATCGTTCTTTCATTTATTATCTCCAATCCGTTCCAGTATGCGGTTTACGATAAATTCCGCATCCAGTCCGATTTCTCTTTTTAATACATCCACATTGCCATGCTCCACATAAATATCAGGAATTGCGATGTTCAGAATATCCGTATGGGATTCTGCTTCCATCAGCATGGTACACAGATGTTCCCCAAAACCGCCCTTCAGGACATTTTCCTCCATGGTTACCAGCAGCTTATGACCGGCTGCTGCCTCCTGAATACAGGCTTCATCCATGGGAGCCACAAAACGCATATTGATCAATGAAACAGCATGACCTCTGTTTTTCAGTTCGGTTCTGACTGCATCTGCGGTTTCAACCATGCTGCCCACAGCCAGAAGAGCAATTTCAGATTCTTTATAGATCCACTCGGCAATTCCGGCTTTCACAGGCTGTCTGAATTCTGAAAGCCCTTTCCATCCGGTTCCCCGCGGGTATCGGATGGCGAACGGATAAGGATATGTAAAAGCATATTTCAGCATATCCTCCAGTTCATAAATATTTTTGGGGGCACAGACAGTCATATTGGGAATACTGGACAAATAGGAAAGATCAAAGATCCCCTGATGGGTTTCTCCATCACTTCCCACCAGTCCGGCACGATCCACTGCAAAAACCACCGGCAGATTCTGAATACATACATCATGTATGATCTGATCATAAGCTCTCTGAAGGAAGGAGGAATAAACTGCAACCACAGGTTTTAATCCACCTGCTGCCATACCTGCTGCAAATGTCACCGCATGCTGTTCTGCAATTCCGGCATCAAAAAAACGAGCGGGATATTTTTCTGCAAACGGCGTCAGGCCGGTTCCATCCGGCATTGCCGCTGTCACAGCGACAATAGAAGGATTTGTTTCTGCCTCCTGACAGATGGTATCTGAAAAGACATCAGTCCAGTCCTTTTCCGCTTTTACACTTTTCGGCTCTCCTGTCCGGATTTCAAAGGGAGAAATTCCATGGAACCGTTCAGGATGTACTTCTGCAGGCCGATAGCCTTTTCCTTTTTTGGTCATCACATGAATCAGCACCGGTTTTTTCATGCGCTTTGCATTTTCCAGAACGGAAACCAGTCCTTTCAGATCATGTCCGTCAATGGGACCCCAGTAAGTGATTCCCATGTTTTCAAAGAAGATTCCGCCGGAAAGAACTGCTGTTTTTACTTTATTCTTTACAAAAGACAAAGTGTTTTTAATCTGATCTCCCTGGGGAATTTTTTCCAGCTGACTGGAAATCCGTTCTTTCAGATCATAGTATGTCGCTGTTCTGCGGATCTTCCCAAGGTGCGCACTGATTCCGCCGGTATTTCTTGAAATGGACATTTCATTATCATTCAGGATGATAATAAAATTACTGTCAATATCTGCCACATTATTCAAGGCTTCCAGAGCCATGCCTCCGGTCAGAGCGCCATCACCGATTACGGAAATAACCGAATAGTCTTCCCCTTTCAGATCTCTGGCTTTTGCCAGACCCAGACCGGCAGAAATCGAAGTGGAACTGTGACCGGTATCGAAGGGATCACAGCTGCTTTCCTTTCTTTTCGGAAAACCACTCATTCCCCCGTATTTACGCAGTTCATCAAACCCGGTTCTGCGCCCGGTCAGTATCTTATGCGTATAGGACTGATGTCCCACATCCCAGATCATCCGATCTTTTTCCGGATCAAAAACCAGATGCAGTGCCATTGTCAGTTCCACAACTCCGAGATTGGACGCCAGATGACCGCCGGTCCTGCTGATTTTCTGAACCAGAAAACGGCGGATTTCTGATGCCAGCAACGGTAAATCTTTCTCTTCTATTTTGTGAATATCCCCTGCCTGATTGATTTTATCAAGTAACATGGCCAGTTCCTCTACTTTTCTCTGTTCACCAGCATACGAATTAATTCTGTAAGAAATCCGTTTTCATAAGGAAGGCTGTTCAATGTTTCAATCGCTCTTTCCGATAAAACGCCAACCTCTTTTTTTGCCTGTTCCAGACCTTCAAGTGTCACGTATGTTGTTTTATTATTTTTCTCATCACTGTGGACCGGTTTCCCGATAACTCCCTGATCACCGATCACATCCAGAATATCATCCTGAATCTGAAATGCCAGTCCCACATCCTGTGCAATGCTCAGAACTTTTTCTTCTTCCTCTTTGGAAGCACCCGCCAGAACTGCACCGATCAGCATGGATCCCTCCAGAAGTGCTCCTGTCTTCAACCGATAAATAAAATCCAGCTTTTCTCTGGGAATTGGTTTATTGGTCAGTTCCACATCAACGGTCTGACCGCCTATCATACCGTATATGCCGGATTTTTCTGCAAGAATCGAAGCTGCCCGCAGAACCCGGTCCGTGTGTTCTGTCATGGCACCTGCTTTCAGAGCGGTTTCAAAACAATATACCATCAGTGCATCACCGGCCAGAATTGCCATATCCTCGCCATATTCCACCCATGTGGTGTGTTTTCCTCTGCGGTACTCATCATTGTCCATGGCAGGCAGATCATCGTGGACCAGAGATGCGGAATGCATCATCTCCATGGCTGCCATAAACGGCTCCACTTCTCTCCCCTTTCCGCCAAACAGGCGATAAGTTTCCTGCATCAGCAGGGGACGAAGCCTTTTTCCTCCAACCATGACACTGTAATTCATAGATTCAAATATCGTTTTCTGATGTCCTGTCTCTTCTGGAAGATAAGCCTCAACTATTGCCTGTACTTCATTTGTTCTCTGCTGTAATTCTGTCTTAAAATCCATATTTTTATCCTTCTTCTTATCCTTCACCATTCAGAATCAGAAGCTGCTGCTCCACCTCAGTCAATACCTGACTGCAATACTGCACCAGTCCGACACCCTCTTTGTATAAATGAAACGATTCTTCCAGAGGACACTCTTTGTTTTCCAGTCTGGCAAGCAATGTATCCAGCTGTTCCAGTGCCTCCTCGATGGAAAGCTTTTTCTCATCCTTATCTGCAATCGCCATGTTCCGTCACCTCTTGTTCTGTTTCCTTCTGCACACTGTCTGCCTGGCTTTCTTCTTTTTCGGTTATGACCGCATTCCATTTTCCATCTGAAAAACGGATGCCCACATGTTCGCCCTCGAACAAATCCGCTGCACTAACCACCGGTTTATCATCTTCTCCGGTGATATAGGCAAACCCTCCGGTCAGTTTTCTTAAGGGTGAAAGGGCATCCAGTCTGCCTGCGCCTAAACGGATCTGATTCCGTATCTGCTGAATCCGGCTTTCCATGAGAAGTTTCAGTCTCTGTTCCCGTGCTTCCAGCTGCTGTTTTTTCTGTTCCAGTTTTCGCACCGGATCCTGCACATCCAGACGCTTTTTATGTGAATCTACCAGAACCCGGATCCTTTCCAGATTTGCAGATTCTGCCTGATCCAATCGTTTTCTCAATACATCAAGGGTATGCAGATAGCTTTCGTAATCAAAAACAGCCAGTTCTGCAGCAGCTGACGGAGTCGGTGCCCGCATGTCCGCCACAAAATCTGCAATTGTAAAATCCGTTTCATGGCCCACAGCAGAAATAATCGGAGTCTGCGAATGAAAAATCGCATAGGCAGTTTCCTCTTCGTTGAATGCCCAGAGGTCTTCCAGAGAACCTCCGCCCCGTCCGACGATGATGCAGTCCAAGCCCATGGCATCCAGAGTTTCAATTCCCCTGGCAATGGAGGAAGCTGCCATATCTCCCTGCACCAGAGCCGGATAAAGAATCAGCTGCACACAGGGATTTCTCCTGGCTGCAATATTGCAGATATCCCGGATTGCAGCACCTGTAGATGCCGTAACAATACCGATTTTCAATGCGAACCTGGGGATTGGCCGCTTATATTCCGGAGAAAACATACCCATTTCTTCCAGTTCTGCCTTTCTCCGTTCAAACTGTCTGTACAGCTCGCCGATTCCGTCGGCTTCTGCCGTCTGCACATACAGCTGATATCTGCCGTCTCGTTCATAAACATTAATACTGCCCCCTGCCACAATGGTCATACCATCCTGCAGCCGGACTTTCAGATTCTGCCTCTGGGACCGGAACATCACCGCATTCAGTACACCGGATGCATCCTTCAATGTAAAATAAATATGACCGGATGTATGGTATTTGCAGTTTGATATTTCACCGCGCACATATATGCTGCGCAGAGCAAAATCCTGTGTGAACAGGTTCTTTATATAGGCATTGACCTGTTCTACGGAATAAATACTTCGTTTCATGCTTCTTCTGTTCGAACCACTTTACCCAGAATACCGTTAATAAAGGAAGGAGAATCATTTCCACCGTACTTTTTCGCCAGTTCCACAGCTTCATTGATTGCGACCTTATCCGGCACATCCGGATCATGACGGATTTCAAATACAGCCAGACGGATCAGGCTCAGATCCACCTTTGCCATACGTCTTGTCTGCCATCCCTTTGCATACCGGTTGATCAGTTCATCCACTTCTTCTGTCACAGCCAGCACCTGTTCTGCACGCTTTTTCAGAATTTCCTTTTCCTGATCGGTATACTCAGCCAGTTCCTCGGATTCCAGATACAGATTTACCTGTGATTCCAGGACATCCGGCTCATAGAATTCCTTCATAAATACCAGTTTAAATGTATGTTCCCTTAATTCTCTGCGCTTCATTGCATTCTCCCATCCTGTATAATCTTTCCTGCTGTACATTCTTTCCTGTCAGATGTATTCTGACCGTTCCGAACATATCTTTTTCAAAATCCTTCGTCTGCGTTCCATCGGGTTCTTCCTGTAAAAAAAGGGTGCACAAAAATAAATGCACCCCTCCTGTGTTTTTAAATTATCAAGGTCGTGTATCCGCAGATACGGATTTCGGATATGAACTATGACTTTATTCTGTCTCTACTCCTGCAATACGGATATTTACATCAATAACAGCAAGACCTGTCATATTTTCAATTGCACTCTTTACTTTTTCCTGAACATTCAGAGCAAGATTCGGAATGCTGTAGCCATATTTCAGATTAATTGCAAGATCACAGGAAACAGATGTTTCCATTACTGTCACTTTGACGCCTTTCGGAGCAGTTTTCATACCAAGTCTGCCTGCCAGTTCATTGGCTGAACTGTCTGCAATGGAAGCAACTCCATCCACTTCCATGGCTGCGAGACCTGCAATAATTGCTACAACTTCATCTGCTATCTGAACAGAACCTACCTGACCATTCTCATGAATAACATGTGTACTTCTGTTTTCAAAATCATTCGACACGTCAATACCTCCCGGGGCAAATATATTGTCATCGCGAACTCGCCACTTAACGTGAACATATGAGAAGTGGGAATCCTGCTTATTTGAGAAACCGGGTGTTTTACATCCTCATTGGTGTACCCCACCCATTTTTTACAGTATAGCAAAAAAACCTCAGAACTGCAAACAGATTTTACAGCCCCAAGGTCATAGTTCCGGATCAGGTATCCGGAAATCCATCTTTACTTTTCCTCTACGACTTCTGTATTTACCGGGTTCATCAGAGAAATGACCACATCTGAAATTTTCACATTGGCTTCCCGCTTCACGGTATCTTCAATCTGTGCCCGTTCCTTATCGGATATTTCTGTACTGCCCACCAGAACTTCCACACCATTTTCCGTAATGGTAACCATTGTCTGCGGAAGTCCTCTGCCTTCCAGAATGGATTCGATATTGGATTCCAGCTGCGCATTCTGTGTCATTTTCAGCAGATTATCCGCCGCTGCTTTCCGCTGGGCAGAATCCAGTTTTTCATTATTGATAATGGAATTAAGTGTTTCCTCGTTCCGTGTCCGTGTCTGTTCCTTATTTAATGCCGCATCTGCCATGATATTTTCCACCTGTTCTGTCCAGGTGAGAACTGCCTGCCCAGGCTGTACCGTACTGTCTTCTTCCTGTTTTTCCTCTCCATCGCTTTCTCCCACCACCTCAATTTCCGCCGTCTGACCGGCTGTGTACAGAGACTGCTCTCTTGCAATATTTTCCGCCAGAATATCCTCATCTGAAATATCCATGACAGCAGAACCATCCTGATTCCCGGCTGCTGGAACCGAATCTGCAGCATCATTTCCCGGCAGATAGGACAGATAACCGGCAGCTATGATCATGACTGCCAGAAGGGTCAGAATGATCTGATTCTTTTTTCTGATTCTTTTCATACATGCTACTCCTTCAAATCGCCCTCGATTACTTCAATTTTATGTGCAGGCAGTCCGAATAATGCCTGAAGAATGCGGTTGATTTCCGATTTCACCACAGAAGACCCTCCTCCCTGGGCAATCACTGCAATACCGGATACTTCCGGAAGTATTTCTCTGGATATCCATGGCTCCTGATTGCTGTCGGTTACTGTCTTTTCTTCTCTTGCGAAAACTTCTTTCTTTGCTCCATTCACATCCCCTTCCTGTTCGGAACTGCTTTCCGACTGCACATCTTTTTCCGCAATCCGGGTTCCCTGATCCACAAATGTCACCATTACCCGGACCTGCCCTGCACCACGTACCCCGGACAGCATATCCTCCAGCCGCTTCTCCAGCTGCGATCGATAATCACTGTCCGTGAACAGCTCCGTGTCCTCCTTTTTTTCAGTAACGGTATCTCCTTTCAGATATCCGGTCAGGGTCTCCAATGGAAAAGAAAGCAGAAACAGCAGAATTCCTGCCAGCAGTCCCATGGTAATCTTATCCTTTGACATCCTTTTCCAGACTTTCCCCATGGTATCTCCTCCCTAATCCGGTTCGATTTCGATGTCATCCGGGGTTATTTCCAGTATCGAGGCAATCTGATTTTTCAGATCGGCAAGTTCTTCCTGATGAACATCCAGTTCTTCTTCCCCCTGTTTCACAGACAAATACAACTTTTTTACAACAATTTCCGCCGTATCCTGAAACCGTTCTGTGTCGAAAATCACTTTGCCGTCTGCAAAAGAAAAACCGGCTTCCTCCATCTGCTTTTTCACATACTGCAGAATCTGTTCTCTGGTATAATTTTCTGCCGCCTCCTGTCCCTGATCAACCTGTTCTTCTATTTTCTCCTGATTTTTCCTGACCGTATTTTCCTGCACCCATTCCGTTTCCTTCTGATGGATGGAAGAAGAAAATGCCTCAGAAATTTCTGACAGACGCTGATTCATCATCTGATCCAGAGAACCGGCCTTCAAAATCGGTCTGAAAATCAGCACCAGCAGCAGTACCGATAAATAAAACCGTATGATTTTTCTGTTTTTTCCATCAAACAGATAAAGAACCAGAAAACAGATTACGGAAAAAACTGCAATCTGACGAATCCACAGATAAACCGTATCCAACATATTCCTCCTTTCACCATGCAGCGGCAGCAATCAGAATCAGGCTGACCATCGCAGACATAAACATGATTTTTACCAGATTTTCCAACCCCGCTGCAAATGCTTTCAGACATCCGCAGATTTTTTTATCGGAAACCGGAGATAAAACGGCCAGCAGCAGATGATATAAAAAAGAGGCCCACAAAAGCCGGAAAAACGGAACAAATACAATCAGAAGAATGCAGAGCATTCCTGCTGCTCCGATGCAGCTTTTCAGAAGTGCACTGCTTCCCCACAGCACGGTGGCGGCGGAATCTGCAGCCTTTCCCGCACCGGGAATCAGCGACACGGTTTTCAGCAGTGCCTGTTTTTTCAGGGAATCTGCTTTGGGCAGCACCATCAGCTGCAGAACCTGAAGACCGGTGGCAGAAATCATACAGCTTTTCAAAAGCAAACTGACGGCTTTCTGAATTAATTCCACGACGCCTTTAAAAACCGGTTCTTCCATAATGGAATCCAGAAGCGATGCAACCAGAAAAACACCGGTGAATGGAATCATGAAATAGATTGCTGCCCGCTGGATCAGACTGCTGACACTGATGGATGAAAGATAAAAACCAGCAGCGGTAAGACCGCTGCCTCCTGCTGCCGCCGTAACGGTCAGTACCGGAAACAGCGCATTCAGAAATTTCAGACTGTTTTGCAGATAGTCAATGGTCAGACTCTGAAAACTCTGAAAAAGAGAAATCAGGCGGGCAATCAGCAAAAGATGAATCACCACACCGGAAAACAGGGAAATGGAGGAATTTTCAAAAGCCTCCCCCATACTTTTCATGAAAGCCAGAAGAATGACCAGAATCAGAATCCCTCCCATTTCCCGCCATTGCAAGCCTTCCCCCATCACCCATTGTAAAATCTGCTTTCCTGCCATTTCCCCAAGTTTTTCAAAATTTCCGCTTTTTACCAGGGAAACCAGATCGGAAAAATCCGGGGCGTCTGATCCCAAAATGGAAATCAGTAAGCTCTGTAATTCTCTGAAATCAGCTGTCTCTCCCATTTTCTGTACACTTTCACCTCACCGTTTCATTGTGCCATACCAGTATTCAAATCAATGACTGATGACCGCCTGACTGATGCTGTCTGTCACCCGGGGAATATGGTTTCAATGGTTTCAATGACAGAAGTGATGACTGGCAGACTGACCGCAAGTATCATCAGTTTTCCATAAATTGAAATCTGTTGACTAATGGCCCTGCAGCCTGCTTCATCGCAGATGTCCGATGCCAGCTGACTGATCCATGCCAGTCCCATGATTTTCAATAGAATCTGATAATATACCGATTCCACCCCGGATCGGTTCATCAACCGGCTGACCAGTTCTATGATTTCCTGCAGTCTGCCAAATGAAGCACCCATCAGAAGAAGGATGGCAGCCAGAGACAGAAACAGGGCATATTCCGGTTTCAGCGGTTTTACCCATAAAGCCAGCATTGCAGCAGCAACTCCTGCCAGAATAATATGTATCATGATAACCTCCCCTTATAATTCAAAGAGATCCTGAATGATCTGAAACAGCTCTGAAATATATGGAACCAGCCAGAACAGTACCAACAGAAGACCCGCCAGACTGGTGAGAAAAGCCTGCTCGTCCCTTCCGCTGTGTTTCAGAATCTGACAGAGCACTGAAACCAGAATTCCCACTGCTGCAATTCGGAATAATAAAGCAACCTCCATATCCGCCTCCGTCAGATCATTACAATCATCACCGCCATGGCCCCCAGTATCCCAAGGGACTGATACATTTTGCAGAGAGAATCCTTGCTCTGTTCCAGCTTCCCGATGATCGGTTCCAGTCCGGTTTCCACCAGGGAAATGGTATTCAGCTGCATTTCCATATCAAGAAAACCAAGTTCTTTTCCCATTTTACGAAGCAGATACAGTTCTTCCTCTTCCATCCCGCTGCCGTCCAGCAGAGATTCTGCTTCCTCCCAGATATCCGAAAAGGCTCGCTCCCTTTCGTTTTTCATTTTTCTGCTGATTTCTGCGAAAAAACGGTCAAAAGGTTCACCGCACCGTTCACTGATATCCAGAAGTGCATCCTCCAGAATCCTTCCGCTGAATGCAATTTCACCGCGAAGCATATGCAGAACGGTTTTGAACTGATATAAAGATGCAATCCTTTTTTTCATCAGAAAGCTTTTCTGCATGCCCAGAAAAAAAACTGCCGCCGCAATCATCGTAATTCCTGTCAATCGAATCATATATTCCTCCGTTGCCCTAGTACAGCGAATAATAATTAACCAGCCATTTCACTTGCCTGATTTTTATTATTCGATGTACTAGCTTTGCATTCTCTCTCCCTTTTCATCATAAACAGTCCGGATTTTTCCCACCTTCTGTTCGTCCAGAAGCAGATATCTTCCAAAAAGCTGATGCTGATACAACCGGGAAAATCCTTCCTTCCGAACCAGATGTTCCAGCGAATCCGCATGAGCCGTTGCCAGAATCCGGCAGCCGCAGCCACAAATTTCCATTACAGCTTCCAGATCCGACATACTTCCGATTTCATCCACCGCAATTACCTGTGGAGACATACTTCTGAGCATCATACGCATCCCATGGACCTTCGGACAGCCATCCAGTACATCCGTCCGCATCCCCAGATCATGCTGGGGAACTCCTCTTTCACAGGCCCCGATTTCCCCCCGTTCATCCACAACCGAAACCGACAGCCCCTCCCCCTCATGATTTCCATCCGAAACCAGCCGAATCAGATCCCGTAAAAGCGTTGTCTTTCCCTTTCCCGGCGGAGACAGAATCAGCGTATTTTTTAA
Source organism: Lachnospiraceae bacterium (assembly GCA_051879215.1). Classification (GTDB taxonomy): domain Bacteria; phylum Bacillota; class Clostridia; order Lachnospirales; family Lachnospiraceae; genus TWA4. Next base: position 8,423 of record JBJELP010000304.1, on the reverse strand, counting down.
ATCTCCCCTTTCATAAATCCAGGGAAGGACAGGAAGCGCACAATCCTTCCACGCACAGGCAATTCGGATGTGGATGCCGGAAATATCCCGGACAGACCGGATGATCCCCTGCTGCAAAACCACTTTTCCTGCGATACCCACCCGATGCCCGCCCCGGATCGTCAGGTATCCCTGCCGGAGTTCATCCTCGTAAGCATACATGGAAAACCGGCTGACAAACTCCATGGTTTCCTGCAGATCAGCTGCGGTCAGAATACCGGTCTCTGTCAGAAACACTTCTTTCCCATCCCTGCAGACTCCTGCCGGACGACCTGTCCGCAGCCGAATTTCCTGCAGGCGAGGTTCCTCCTGCAGCTGGCTTTCCATCACAGAACGGAGCCGGATGGGCAAAACAGAAAGAATTTCTCCGTACTTTTCTTTTTCCATTGCCTCACCTCCCCTGAATTGTTACATTATATGTGGACAAACAGAGAGATATGAGGAAAAAATGCAGAAATATCCAAACGCCAGAAGATGACCGGAGGCGATTGGATATATTGGCAGGAAATGAAGCTCATATATCCAAACACGCAGAGCTATGACGGGGCGGTTGGATATAAACTGGATAAAAGAAGACAATATAGCCAAACGCCCGGAGCTACCCGGGGACGATTGGATATATTAGCAGGAATAGAAACAGAAATATCCAAATGCCTGAAGTTGGTTGGATAAAACGGCAGGAGAAGAAGCTCAAATATCCAAAGAGAAGAAAATGGTCAGAGGTGGTTGGATAAAACAATTTTTTTACATGTAAAAATATCCAATCTATAACATAAAGCAGAAATACGTGCGCCTGATGTCACACATATGAAAAAAAGGGTGCCGCTCAAAAGCGGCACCCCATCACGCATTGGGTTTCATTTCTGAAAAAACAGTTTCTCCGTCCAGTATATTCTCTCTTTCTGCATAATACATCCGGATCATCCGATATTGTCCGTTCACTCCGTATGCAAAGCAGATTTCCAGTCTGTCTTCATCCAGTCTGGCCAGTTTCAGATCCACGCTGTCGATGGAAATCACTCGCTCGCCCGGTTCTGCCAGGGCATTCAGCGGCTTGATAAAATCGACAGGCTGAGGATAGTTCATATATTCTGCCTCTGTTTTCTTCGGATAAACGGTGGTGATCATGTACAGTTCGTTCTGAACCCAGGTGACCACTGTACGACAGGAAATACCATCCAGTTCTTCCTGGCATTCTGCCAGACCCGGCATCAGATATTTCAGGCTGATCAGGGTTTGCAGGGCATTGGTATAGGGATCGGTTTCCACTGCCTGCCCACTGTTCATATGAGGGCGGTAGCAGCTGACCAGTTCGGCCTGTTCCTTAAAATGGTCATATTCTTCCCGGCGGATTTTGTTTCTGTAATCTTCCGGAAGTCCATCCAGCATTTCACATAGTTCTGCACAGATTCTCGCATAATTTCTCCTGCTTTCGCTGAGTCCGAAATACACCGCATTCTGTTCCATGGCTTCCTGACAGGCTGCTTTCAGTTTTCCCGTCCGCTCCCACTGTTTTTTCGCTTCCGGTGATAATTCCAATTCCATTGATTCCGGCAGTGAAAATGCATTCAGCTGTTCCAACGCCAGATCGTGTCTGCAAAGGCACATATAATCTGCGGCCAGACGATTCAATGTCAGCAAGGTTACTTCATGAAACATGGTCAATCCTTCTCTGGCTGCGGCATATGCCTGCCTGGAAAGGTTAATTGCAGACTGATATCTCCCGACCTTTGCATAATCTGAGGTCAGATTGGTCACTGCTGTCAGATATTCCGGATGGGTCAGGGGCAGGCTTTTTCCGCGAAGCTCCAGCACCCGTTCTTTCATGGGAATACTTTTATCAAACTGTTCCATAGCAGATAGAGCCACTGCCAGATTATTCATCAGACGAATGGTACAGGCATCCTGCTCTCCCAGCTTTTCCGTACTTTTTTCCAGTGCAAGCTGCAGAAACGGCAGAGCTCCTGCGTAGTCTTCCTGCTCCAGAAAGGCCTCTGCCTTTTCTTCTTCCTCCCGGATCTCTTTCAGTTTTTCCTCTCTTGCTTCTTTCTGTCCGGGAATCGTATAAAGAAGCTCCTGTGCTTTGATATAGCCGGCCGATAATGCCTTATTCAGCCAGTAAGAAGCCTGTTTCAGATTGATTTCCGTTCCTCTCCCGGTCAAATAGTTCTCACCAACCATGTACATGGCTTCGGTATCCCCTGCGGCGGCGGCTGCTTCAAACCAGAAAAAAGCCTGCTCCGGTGATGCTGTTTCTCCTTCCCAGCCATTGGAATACAGAAGACCAAGATTAAACATGGCATCTGCTGTTCCTGCGGCGGCAGCCATCTTATACCATTTTACGGCTTCCGATATATCCTGTTCTGCCATACATTTTTTTGCCATTTCACACTGTGCTGCCGTATTCCCCCCATTGGCCTCTGCCGCCACCTGATTTACCAGTTCCTCATCTTTCCACCAGTCTGCCATACACTTCTCCTCCAATTCCGAATCATATTCTATTTTTCATATCCATCTTCCTGCCCTCTGTTCAGAAAGTATCCTCTACCCAGGAAGTATCCTCTATCCAGGAAGTATCCTCTATCCAGAAAGTATCCTCTATCCAGAAAGTATCCGTTAATTCAGATTTTCATTCAGCCATTCAATTACAGCACAGATTCCTTCTTCCGAGTATTCGAACCGATAAGCATTTTTCTGTTCATCCGGTGTTTTTTCAAAACAGAACGGTTCCGGCCAGGTAATCAGTTCCAGATAATCTCCTGCCTCATCACTTTCCTTTTTCAGACGGATTCGCGTCCCGTTGCTGCTGGCAGTATAGGGCTGTTTTTTATAATAATTCAATGTAAACAAATCTTTTCTGGCAAAAACCATGCACCTGCCCCCTTATTCGTCTTCCTTTTCCAGTATCTGCTTTGCAAGAGTACAGTCCTTGTTGTGTTCACACTTCTGAAAATCGCATCCGATGATATTTTCCAGACAAAGTCCATAGGGCTGCTGTGAGTATTCACACTCCACCATGGTTGTCTGATTTTTCACTTTACAATAACCGGTAAAAATAAATTCTTCCAGTTCCTCATTCACTGCATTGGTACACATAGTATTTCCTTCTCCCTGAATGTATTGATGTATTATCATGCAAGCATGTATTTTATGCCCATTTGTCCCTCGGCTCATATAATGTTAAAAATCAGGATTCCGCTGTCAGAATCCTGATAAAATGATATATAATATACTGTCACCGGAAGTGTCAATCAGAGCATACTGCATTATGCTGTGCCGGATCCAATGGCCGGTTTCACTTCCCTTTGTCCTGAATTATCCCAGAATTGCCTTATCACTGGTAAATTCTTCGCCGCTGGCCACCTCAAACTGATGCAGCAGGTCTTCCACGGTCAGTTTCTTCTTTTCTTCCCCACGGATGTCCAGAATGATTTTTCCATCCATCATCATAATCAGACGGTTTCCATGGATAATAGCATCTTTCATATTGTGGGTAATCATCAGTGTGGTCAGATGATCACGGTTCACAATCATTTCTGTGGTTTCCAGCACCTTTGCTGCCGTTTTGGGATCCAGTGCGGCAGTATGTTCATCCAGAAGCAGAAGTTTCGGTTTCTTCAATGTCGCCATCAGAAGGGTCAGAGCCTGTCTCTGACCGCCGGAAAGGAGTCCCACCTTACTGGTCATACGGTCTTCCAGACCAAGTCCCAGAATTTTCAGCAGTTCCCGGTATTCTTCCCGTTCCTTCTTGCTGATTCCCTGACGAAGGGTACGGGGTTTACCGCGTCGCTTTGCCAGAGCCAGATTTTCTTCAATGCCCATGGTGGCAGCTGTACCCGTCATGGGATCCTGAAAAACACGTCCCAGATAGGATGCTCTTTTATGTTCGGATAAATGGGTTACATCAACGCCATCAATCAGAATCTGACCGCTGTCCACCGGCCATACGCCTGCAACCGCATTCAGCATGGTGGACTTTCCCGCACCGTTGCCGCCGATTACCGTTACAAAATCACCATCTTCCAGAGTAAGGGAAATTCCGCGAAGTGCCTGTTTTTCATTGACCGTTCCGGGATTAAATGTCTTGTAAATATTCTTTAATTCCAGCATTACCGATTCCCTCCTCTTATAACAGGTTTATTAAAGTATTTGCCCTTCCAGTGGGGAATGGCAAGGAATACAGCTACTACCAATGCAGACAGCATCTTCAGCAGATCCGTATCAATACCCATCCAGATAACCACCTGCAGTACAAGATAGTACAGAATGGAACCAAATCCTACAGCCAGCAGTTTGAAACCAAAGTTGTGGAAAATCTTTCCAAATACAGCTTCACCGATAATGATAGCTGCCAGACCGATGACGATGGCACCACGTCCCATGTTGGCATCCGCAAATCCCTGATACTGGGAAAGAAGGGCTCCAGACAATGCTACCAGACCATTGGAAATCATCAGACCGATAACTTTATTGAAATCAGTATTGATACCCTGAGCACGGGCCATATTGCCGTTGCATCCTGTGGCACGAATGGAACAGCCCAGTTCGGTTCCAAAAAACCAGTACAGAATACAGATCAGAAGAACAACGGCAATGGCTACGATTACAATGGTATTCTTAAAAAATCCCATAACAGGGTTGGAAGCACCATCCATCACCACTGACATCTTAATATATCGAAGAGACACCAGCAGATCATACTTGTCCACATTGATTGCCTGATTCGCTTTGCCCATGATTTTCAGGTTGACAGAGTAGAGCGAAAGCTGGGTCAGAATACCTGCCAGAATCGCCGGGATTCCCATAAAAGTATGGAAAATACCCGTTGCCAGTCCCGCCAGCATACCTGCAAGAATTGCTGCCAGCATGGCAACCCATACATTGCCGCCGCTTAACATAACCATAATACATACCGCGCCCCCGGTACAAAGGGTACCGTCAACTGTCATATCGGCAAAATCCAGAATTCGGAATGTAAGATATACACCGATCGCCATAATTGCCCAGATCAGTCCCTGTGCCACTGCACCGGGAAGCGCATTGATCAAACTCATCATATTATTTCATCCTTTCCGGCATTGTAAAACGGAGACCGGACGAACCATCTGCGATTCATCGATCTCCGTCATAATCTTTTACATTATAAACCCTGTCAATTTATTTGTACAGGGAAAAACAGATAAAATCCGCTATTTTTTGCAGTTTTCTGTTCGATTATCCTGCAAACCGTTTTCCATTCTGCAAGGAAAAAACGCTTCAGAAAATGCTTTGGAAATTATTCTTCCGCAATTTCTTCGTAACCTTCGGGAATGGTAATTCCCAGATCGTCACAGATTGCCTTGTTGTACTTCTTTGTGAACTGAGGTGCATATTCAATCGGCATGGTGGAAATGTCTGCGCCATCTTTCAGGATTGCTGCTGCCATCTTACCGGTCTGGTATCCGATGTCATAGTAGCTGATGGAAAGAGTTGCAACACCGCAGCCACGGCAGATGCCTTCTTCACCTGCAACAACAGGTACTTTTGCCACACGGCAGATATTGTCAATGATACCGGTATTGGAAGCTACGGTATTATCTGTGGGAACATAGATTACATCACATGCATCCGCTGCTGAAGTCGTTACAGAAGAAAGATCATTGGAATCTGAGAATGAGAAGAATTCACATTCATAACCCAGTTTTTCCAGTTCTTCCTTCACAACATCCACCTGATACTGTGAATTTGCTTCTGATGTACAGTAAAGCAGACCAACCTTCTTTGCATCGGGGAACAGTTCCTTTACCATTGCAGCCTGTTCGGACAGAGGTGCAAGGTCGGATGTACCGGAAATGTTGCCGCCAACGGTGCCGTTGAAATCATCAATGCCAAGTGCAACGCCATATTCGGTTACGGATGTACCCAGAATCGGGATTTCATTGGTTCCGGCCTGTGCTGCCTGCAGAGCAGGTGTTGCATTGGCCATGATCAGATCCACACCACCGGATACAAAGCTGTTGATAATGGTGGAACAGGTATTGGAATCATTCTGTGCATTCTGTTCATCAAAGGTAACCGCACTTCCCATTTCTTCTTCCAGTGCTTCCCGGAAGCCCTTTGTTGCTGCATCCAGAGCAGGATGCTGAACCAGCTGGCAGATACCTACGGTAAATGTCTTATTGGTACTGCTGCTCTCTGCGGGAGCCTGAGTTCCTGCTGCTTCGGTAGTCTCTGTTTTCTGTCCGGATCCGCATGCGGAAAAGGATGCCATCATAACTGCTGCCATGGATAAAGCCAGGATTTTTTTCAACTTACTCATATTGTTTCTCCTCTTTAACAATTTAAAGTTTTGATTTTCTGTATTATAACGCTTTAAAGATGTGAAGTCAATTCTTTTCAGCAGAATTTTATATTTCCTGCGCAGCATCTGTAACCGAAACTATTTAGCCGAATACCATTACAGAAACGTCCTTCGCCTGCAGGCATGCTTGCGCTCCGGACGTTTCTGTAATGTTGCTCTGCTGAATAGTTACGTAAAAAAACAGTTCAGATACCAACCCTGCAGTACCTGAACTGTTCCCTTATCCTGTTTGTTTTAATCCACGCCCGGTAAGATCAAAATTAACTCTCTGTAATATATTTGGCAGATACATAACCAATGCTCCAGCCCTGATCCGTCTGGAAGGAAACCTTATACCATTTTCCCAGTTTTTCCAGAATTACAACCTGCTGCTTTGCATCCAGTCTGCCGATCTGTTTTTCCTTTGTGTCCGGACCACTTCTGACATTCAGATAATCATAATTTACATAGCCGGTGGCCGTCTGTGTATCTGACTCGGAAACATATTTTGCAGACACATATCCGGAGTAAGACTTGCCTTCGTGAACTGCTGTCACCTGATACCAGCCATCCTGTTTGCTGTGAATGATCAGAGAATCCTTATTGTCCAGCTTTACAACGATGGCACTTTTCGTATCCGGTGCCTTTCTGAGATTCAGCCATTCGTAATTCACATAACCGGAAGATATCTGTCCCGAATTCGGTTCATCTGTATCATCTGTATTATCCGTATCATCTGCATCTGTCACTGCAGGTTTCGCACCCGTTTTGGCAAGCAGTGCCGGATGACGGGTCTTATTGTCAAGTGTAATATATTCCTTGTTTACCCATCCTTCATAATAAACATTGTTATGGCATGCAATCACCTGATACCAACCATCTATCTCATTGTAAATATAAACCGGATCGTTCTGTGAAAGCTTCACGATGAGAGAAGCATCTGTACTTTGATATCCGCGAAGATTCAGCTGTTTATAATTCACATAGCCGGATTTGCTGTTATCCGCTGACGGTGCGGAAGTCTTTTTCGGACTTTTTCCTGAATCAAACCAGTTTATGATGGCCCGGGCATCCGCTTTCGCCAGTGCTTCGGTGCCCTGATTCTTTATGATTGCCGCATCGTTCAGATTGTCCATAAAACAGTGTTCAATCAGTATGGACGGGAATCCGTTATATGTACTTTCCCGGATTACCTTATAATAATCTGCGCTGCCGCCATCATTGCATCCGGGATTCAGTCTGGACTGCATTGCCATTCCATAGGAACGGCGAATGGAGATTCCGCAATCGTTCTTCAGATTTGTGACAATACTTCCCGCCAGATCACTGAGCGAATCCTTATAGGTACTGTAACCGCTGATATACACGATGGAACCATTGACCTTCCGTGCAGTACCCGTATTGGCGCCGGAGGCATTCAGATGCAAGCTGACATAGAGATCACAGTCTGCACTTGCCGCGAAAGCACACCTTGCAGCCAGACAGGCTTCATTGGATGAACCCTTTCCGCCGGGGCAGCTGCCATCGGTTCTTGTCAGATAAACGGTTATCCCCGCTGCTTCCAGCTGTTTTTTCAGTGACTTTGCAATTTTCAGATTGTATTGATCCTCAACGATACCGGATACCTTGTTGACTCCACGTGTATGTTCGTCATCATGACCTGCATCAAGCACCACAACATACGGAGCAGACGCATACGCTGTCATGGCCTGCAGGGAAAATGGATTTCCCAAAGACAAAAAACCTGTTAATAACATGGCTGTCAGAAGAAAACTGACGCCTTTTCGAAAATGTATCTTTCCCATCGCTTCCTCTCCTTCGTTATATGCTGATACAATAGCATCGAATTATGCTGAACGCAGACTGCGCTGACATGATACTGTCAATGGATTTCTCTGTATATCACGTTCATGAAATCCTGTAAACACTATTACTTACAGTATACAGTATTTACAAAATAAATCAATTATGATTTATGTTCTTCTTCGGTTTTCTCATTCTTTTTCAATGAATCCTTTTCTTCTGGCTTTTCATCTTCTGCATTATCTATCTTTTCTGCAGCTTC
>JBJELP010000303.1:0-23955 GCA_051879215.1 Lachnospiraceae bacterium | reverse complement strand
ATTTGCTATGCCCTTTATTTCTTGGCTGTCTTCTACTTATTTGTTTCAAACTTCCACCTTTCTTTCTTTGATGCATTTCTTTTCCATTACAAAAATGCGATCACTTGCAATTCTGCACAGAAGTTCATTATGGGTGATAAACAAGTAACTGATACCTGTTTTTTTCTGTATTTCCAGAAGCATACGAATAATCTGTGCCTGTGAAATACTGTCCAGCATGCTGGTAGGTTCATCCAGAATCACAAACTTTGGATTTGCCAGCAGTACCCTTGCCATCGCAATTCGCTGCAGTTCTCCACCGGAAAGCTGTGAGGGAAATCTCTGCAGATGTTCTTCGTAGATTCCAAACCCTTCCAGCATTTCCAGTAAAATCGTATCTGAGAATGGGAGCTCAAATAATTTGTACACTTCTTTCATACTCTGATAAATTGTCAGTCGTGGATTGAAAGAATTTTCCGGGTGCTGAAACAATACCTGTATTTCTTTTCTCGTTTGTCCTTTCATTGGATAAATAATTTCTTTTCCACGGTAAACCACTTTTCCCAGAGACGGTTTTCTAAGTCCGCAAAGAATTTGTCCAAGTGTAGATTTTCCGCTTCCACTTTTTCCAAGAAGTCCCACTGTTTCTCCCTCTCTGATAAATAGATTGATATTTTCCAGTACATGATTGGAAGTCCCTTTATTATGATAGGCAAATGAGATATTTTCAGTCTGAATCAGCATACAGCCAGCACCTCACTCTTCTGTTTTTCATTTCAACTACAGGCGGCTCCTTACAACAATGTTCCATTCTATATGGGCAGCGACTGTAAAAATGACATCCTGTTTGTCCCTGTTTTGTATGGGCAGGAGCAAATCCTAATACCGCCTTCAGTCCATTTTCGGGCATTGCTGCAAGGATCATTTTGGAATAGGGATGAAGTGGTTCTTCAAAAAACTTTCTTGCTGTACAGATTTCTACCTGTTGTGCAGCATACATGACACAGACATAATCAGCAATTGCTCTGACCACGTTCAGATCATGGCTTACACAAAGTATGGTTCTGTCTTTCAATGTTCTGAAGAGTTCAATCACGGTTTCAATACGTTCCCCATCCAATCCCTTGGTCGGTTCATCTGCCAGCAGAACAGGAGCACCGGTAATTGCACCCATAGCAATCAACGTTCTCTGCCGCATTCCACCACTGAGAGTATGAGGGTATGACACAGCCAGTTTTTCTTCATTTTCCAGATTTAATTTTTTCATCCATGACACAGCTAAACGCAATGCTTCCTTTTTGGACAAATGTTTCTTTTCAATTAAGGGCTCTGCTACCTGATACCCTACTGTAAGCAGGGGGTTCATACTGGTCCCTCCCCCCTGAGGTATATAAGACAGTGCACATCCCCGAATCTGTTCCATCTGTTTTTCTGTTTTTATCAGCAACTCTTCACCATCCAGTTTCACACTGCCGCTTACTTTGGCAGAAGAAGGCAGGATGTGCAGAATTGCAGCCAGCATTACACTTTTTCCACTGCCGGATTCACCGACAACCACTGTGGTTTTCTTATCAGGCACTAAGAGGCAAACATGATCGATTGCCCGAATATTCTCAGAAAAAGTTACCGAAAGATTACTAATTTCAATCATTACTGCACCGAATATCCATTTCTGTCTACTCTTCCGCTTGATCCGATTCCATAGTATCCAATCAGAATAAACGCGAATATACATAGACTGATACACACTATCGGCGGCAGATACCACCAATAGAAATTTGCCACCACTCCATTGCGCTGGAATGCATAATATAAGATTCCTCCCCAGCTTTTCTGATTATATACACCCAGTCCCAGAAAACTCATACTTGCTTCTGTCAGCATTGCAGAAGATACTGCAAGCGTAGAACGCATAAGAATCAGTTCACTGATATTGGGAAGAATATGGCGAAACATGATATATATCTTTTTTTGCCCCAAAGTTTCTTCAATTTTGATGAAAGGCTGTTCCCTGAGTTCCGCAACTTTTGAACGCACAACTCTTGCCGTGGAAGTCCATCCTGTCAGACACAAAGCAGCCACGATATTCCATATACTGGGTTCCAGAAAGGTAACGAGTACAATGGTGAACGGTAAAGACGGAATTGCCATAAAAACGGATGTCAATGCAGACAATATCGTGTCAGCAATTCCACCTATATATCCTGCCGTAATTCCTATTACGGTTCCTATCAAAATAATAAAAAAAGCAGCAGATGTACCGGTCAGTAAAGTAACTCTGGTTCCTAAAATCAATTCACTGAAAATATCCTGACCAATATCATTTGTACCGAGCAAATGCTCACTATTCGGCCTGCAATATGGTGAAAACAGCTGATTCATTTGATATGGCATCAATTGTTCTGCAAATATCGCAACAAACAAAAAGATGAACAAAATAACAGTCCCTGCAATTATGCTGATCGGAATCTTTTTCTTACCCATTTCTGATACCATCCCTTATTCTCGGATCGATATACATACAAAGCATGTCCGAGATAAAATTGAAAAAAACAACACAGATTGCTATCATCAGCAGACACAATTGTACCACCGGATAATCTCTCGAATTCACCGCATCATAAATCAATGTTCCCATACCTTTCCATGAAAAAACAACTTCAATCAACATGGATCCCGAAAGGATGTGTCCAATCTGCAGACAAATTGTAGTTACAAAGGGAACAAGTGCATTTTTCAGCAAATGCCGGAACAATACATTCCGCTTTCGGATTCCTTTCGCAATTGCCACAGTGATATAATCTTCTTCACATATCTGAGAAACATAGCTCTTCATAAGAAGAAAATTGGAAGATGTTCGAAAGAGACTCAGTACCAACACCGGAAGCACCATATGTTCTATAATATCCAAAAGTCTGGAAATACCTGTTAAACCACCGGAGACCATTCCGCCCACCGGAAACCATCTTAACTTGTATGAAAAGAATACCAGTGCAAGCAGTGCAATACAGTTTGCAGGTATTGTCTCAATAAACAGGAATATTGTTGTAAGAACGGAGTCCAGTCTGCCTCCTTTGTGATACCCTGCAATAACCCCCAGGGAACCGCCTGCCAATGCAGATAATGCAATGGCACATATTGATAGAATAACTGTCCATTTCATACGGAATAACACTGCAGAGACAACGCTTTCGCCACCAATAAAAGAATGACCAAACTGCAGCGTAGCAACCTGATACAGATAACGCAGATACTGGCTGAAAATACTTCCCTGAAGTGAATATTGCTCTCTCACTTCTTCAAGTTTTTCCGGAAACTGGTTTACCAGTGTGAAGTATTGTTCTTCACCAAGAATATGAATAATCGGATCTCCCGGCATAAGATGTATCAAAATAAAATTGATACTTATGATGACAAATATCAACAGGATTGCTTTAATCAGATACCCCAGAAACAACTTTATTTTTTTCACATACTCCTCCTTTCCTTTATTCTCCATGCATCCCAAACCATTATCCCAATCCGGTTTTCCACACGATCAACATAAAGTCCATCCTCCAGATTGGAATACACATAGGTTGCAACTTTCTTTTTGACCGAATCTGTTATATCTGTAAATCGCCAATAGCTGTAACAGATTGTTTCAATTGCTTCTTCCGGATTCTGTCTGCGCTCCCATTTCACACTGGAATATGTTAATTCCGGCTCACCGCCCATATGATATATCACGTTAAAAGGGAATATAATATTGTTTCCTCCTGTTGTACCAAGCGTTCTTCCAAGAATAAGTTTCTGCAAATCCGTACCATGATTTGACGTACCGCGTCCGGCAAATGTGGAAAGGCAGCATCCTCCTCTGGATACCACATTCATCTTATTCAGCGTTTCATAATTGCAGACACCTCGCGGATTAATGCTGCACAGGACCAGATCAAAATTATTCTCCATACCGCTGCTCTCCACATCCAGATCACGCCAGTTTGCATTTAAATAACTGATATTGCTGATATTCTGTTCTCTGGCTTTTCTTTGAATTTCTGCCTGCATAGAAGGAGAAATGTCGAGAGAAACAACATTTTTATAGTACTGGCTGAATGGTATGGTATAGATTCCATTCCCACTTCCAATGTCCAGTGCAGACATTTCCTTTCCAAGATAACCGCGACTTTTTATACAACAAAGTACTTTTTCCACTCTGTCTGTACTGCTCCCCATACAAACATTGAAATTTTTCACATCAGCGTCTGAATGTTTATCTACATCCTCTTTACTGCGGATTTCTGCACAGAAATTATCTGTTGTATTCATTGCTTCAATCCACTTTTCTGCATGAAAATCCATCAGTTCTTTATTCCACTGCTGCATTTACACCCCTTCTTCCGATTTCGTTCGTTAAATAGAAATAAAACAGCAGGCACATATTTCACCTGTAATCCAAGTAAATATGACCTGCTGTTGTTCAGTTGGTACTTCCCCTATTCAATTAAAACTTTACACTTCTTTTGATTTCCTCTGCCCTCACCGGCTGACCGTCAGCAACACAAATACGAATTTCTCCAAATTTCAATTCCCGAATCAGCTGAAGCAGTTTTTTTTCTTTTTCAGTATATGTATTTTTCCCCTTTTCCTCCAATGAAAATCCCCCTTCTGATATCGTTTTTCTCATTATAGCAGGTCTGATTCTATTTGCACAACCTGGGTGGGGGGATATTATTTCATTTGAGTGGAACACTATTGCTCACCACCTAAAGAGATGAGAAACTTCTCTGCCTGAGAAAAAAACAGCACACAACTTTTCTTCGCTGTGTGCTGTCACTGTATTCATAATAAATTGTTTTTTACTGTGCTTCTGTCTCGGAAGGACTTTCCGCTTCTGTCTCACCGGTTGTCTCTGCTTCAGACTGGCTTTCTGTTTCCGTTTCTTCTTCGGATCCGCCAATGTTGAATACCGGTGTATTCACAACATCCAGGCTTGCAATCACATCTTCATTGACTTTGAAGGATTCTTTGCTCATGTCCTTATACACTTCTGCAAAATGTGCTTCCTTTTCTTCCGCAACCGCATTGTCATATGCCTGTGCGGTGGCATCCTCATCCTTTTCGCTGTCACATACAAGAACATACCAGCCGGTTCCTTCTTCATAAACCACTGCGGATTCTCCTGCAGTCATGGTGATGGCTTTCTTTCCAAGCTCTGTCTTCTGTTCCTCATGGATTCCGTAATTACCGGTGGATGCAGTCAGTCCGAGGGCTTCTGCCACAGACTTCAGCTCTTTGCCGCCCTGTACTTCTGCCAGTGCCGCATTGGCATCGGCTTCGGTGTAATAGGTTTCTGCTTCCGCGGTTTCATCTTCAGCAGATGCAGATTCGGATTCTTCCTCTTCGGGCTGTTCCTTAAACAGAACGTAGCTTACCGCATTGCGGCGTACTTTTTCTTCATCGGTCTGGATTTCTGTTTCTTCCAGAATGGCATGATATACTTTGTTGGCCAGTGCATTGTCTAACAGAATACGGCTGAGCATCTCCTGATCGGAACCTGCAATTTCAAGGAAAGCTGCATTGGCCTCTGCATTCAGGATTTCATCCAGTGTTGTCTCTGCCAGTTTCTTTTCTTCTTCTGTCAGTTCCACATTGTAATCTGAAGCATGTGCACAGAGAACTCTTGTCTGCAGAATAGACTGCATGGTTTCCTGACGAAGTGCCTCCACCATTTCATCACCGCCGGCCCAGATATCCATGCCATACATGGCACCGTAATATTCGTACATCAGCTGACGATTTCTCAGATTGTAATTTACTTCGTCCAGATAAATCTTTTCGCTGCCGTAGGTGGCTGCAACGATTTCCGAATAATCCTTTGACAGATCGGATTTCTTAACAGTTGAACAGCCGGTAAACAGTCCCAGAACCATGGCAGCTGCCAGTGAACCGGACAGAATTCTATTTTTTAAACTCATAATTTCCTCCTGAATCTATTATCGAAACACTTGATCTGGTGTCAAACGGATCTGACTCCATGATACAAACACTTCTGTATAAACTCTTTATTCTGATTATAAAAGTTCTGATGAAAAAATTGAAAACAGAACTTGTCAGAAGAACTTCCATAAAAAAATCCGCGCACCCGGCTTCGAGATGCCACCATAAGCGTTACCCATACAGCCAGCTCAACCCAGGCGACCTTACGGCACACAGAAGCTCCCGCTTAGTGCTGCTCCATTCCTGACCTGACACGGTTCACGGGTTTCTGTTGCGCAAGACCCAGATCTCAACGCCGCTTATACAGGGCAGACCCTACAATGGACAACCCTCAGTCCGGATATCACCCCTGCTATAGCGGATTGCAGGTACAGGGCACCGCTAACTCCCCGGCTGCGCGGAAACTTTAAAACAAAATCACGCATGCATTGCAAATACTGTTAATAACCGTAAAACAAATGCACTTTGTTAGTATACAGGGTTGCACCTTTTTTGTCAACCTTCTGCCTGCATTCTTTCCTTTTTCTCCATTTTCAGCCGTTTTCTCAGATCCTTAAAAAAGTTTTTCAGCATCATGGAGCATTCTTCTTCCAGAATTCCTTCTGTGATTTCCGCCTGATGATTGAATTCCGGAACTTTCAGCAAATTCAGGATGGAACCTGCACAGCCGGCTTTGGGATTTCTGCATCCCATCACCACCCGGGGAATTCTCGCCTGTATGATGGCACCGGAACACATCTGGCAGGGTTCCAGAGTCACATACAGGGTGCAGTCTTCCAGCCGCCAGTCTCCCATGATTTTGCTTGCCCGCCGGATGGCTGTGATTTCCGCGTGGGATAATGTACTTTTATCGGTATTGCGCCGATTATAACCCCTTCCGATGATTCGATCTTCATATACGATCACACATCCAATGGGAACTTCTCCCAGCTTTGCTGCTTTTTTCGCCTGTCGAATTGCTTCCTTCATATATTTTTCATCGGACCTTTTCTGTTCTTCCAGTCGAATCCGTTCCTGTTCTTCTTTTTGTGCCTGTTTCGCCAGACGCTGTTCCATGGATTTTGCCATATCTTCTTCCTTTCCGATTGTACTTCTGATATGATACTGTCAGGAGGTACTGATAATGAAACTTTATGGACTGCAAAAAACGTCACTTCTGGATTACCCCGGACATCTATCTGCCATATTATTTACCGGAGGCTGTAATTTCAACTGCCCCTACTGTCACAACTCAGATCTGCTTCATCCTGCCGGTCTGATTCCTCTTGATAATGATGAGATTTTCGCCTTTTTAAAAAAACGGTCTTCTCTGCTGGAAGGAGTGGTCATCACCGGCGGAGAACCCACTCTGATGCCGGATCTTCCTTTGCTGATACAGAAAATCCATCAGCTGGGTCTGAAGGTCAAGCTGGATACCAACGGGTCCAGACCGGATGTGCTGAAAACACTGATCAGATCTGCTGAAACAGAACCCGCCGATGCTTCCGCCCGGACTTGTCCGGACTACATTGCCATGGATGTAAAGGCAGCTTTTCCGGACTATTCCAGAGCAGCCGGAACAAAGGTTGCAGAACAGACCATATGCGAAAGTATCCGACTGATCATGCACGCCGGAATTCCCTATGAATTCCGTACCACGGTGGTAAAGGAACTGCATCCCCTTTCTTCTTTCCATCAGCTGGGAGAAATACTGAAGGGAGCCGACTGCTGTTTTCTCCAGACATTCCGGGACGGAGAAACGGTCAATCAGCCGGGGCTCCATGCTTTCAGCCCGGAAGAGATGGAAAAAGCTGCAGAAATTCTGCAGCTCTATGTTGCTCATGTAAAAATACGATAGACTGCTTTCTGCTGCCTCCTGTCTGTCGATGCTTTCTCCGCAGGTTATTTCACCGTTCTGCCGGCTATCATACCCTTTCTGCCATCTGTACGGCTTCTTCCAGGGTTTCTGCATCTCCTTCTGTAAGCAGTTTGCAGATTTTCCGTACGCTTCCGATATTCATATTGTGCATGCCGATCCGGTCTTCATACTGTTCCACCAGATTCAGATGCAGTTCAGAGGCCATTTCCATGGATAGATTCTTTTCCCGGGAAAGCTGATTCATGGTTTCTGCCAATTTCTCCTGTTTAGCCCGTGACTGTATCTTAAATGATTCAATGATCTGCAGCCGTGTTTTTTCTTCAAATTCCCGCAGTTCCCTCGTCTGGGCTTCTCTGGCTTCCTGCAGTTCCTTTCTCATCTGTTCCAGATGGACATCCTGTTTATCCAGATCATACTCCCTTTCATCCGTACCTTTGCTGATATTCTTTTCTGTTTTATGAACATTTTTCTTCCGTCTGCGGATTTCTCTCCTTTTCTCATTGCAGAGATTCAGTACTTCCCGGTTTTGTTTTACAATCTTAACGGATGCCTGTACATAAAAAATCAGAGACAGCAGAGCAGCCAGCAGAATCATACCGTAAAGCATCCACATTCCGCGATCGGGAATCAGAAAAAAAATGCTTCCCGGTATACCGATGCATAAAAGCATCCAGGTCAGGATCAATATCAGATAATCTGTTATGGAAGAAGGCATACTCAAGGTAAACCAGAGTCGGAACTGACAGTAAAAAGGGGCTCCTGCTGTCCGCAGATCCTGCCGGATCTCCTTCCAGAGTTCTTTTATGCACGCCTTATCTTCTCTCGTAGCATAAAGAACATGGTCTTTCACCTGTCTGTTTTTCTCTGCTGCTCGTTTTCTTTCCGCCTGTTCCACTTTTTTCAGGGCATTCTGTACATTTTTTTCCAGACGGATTTCCAGCTTCTCTCTCTTCTTCCTGACAAGCTGTGCCGCCTCCTCTGAAATTCGGATCTGATACGCTTCCAGCGACTTTTCCGCCTGTTTCAGACGCTGATCCGTTTCCCGTCCAGTCTGATTTAACTTTTCCAGCCGTTCCTGATCGTTCATCAGTTTTTCAAGATACTTAATTGCTTCTTCTTTTTCCAGAATTTTCCCTTCTCTCTGATGCAGTTTATTGATACAGTATACTCTACTGAAAAATACTCCGCAAGATTATTTGGTTAAATTCTCCTAAAAACTAATTTATAAAACGCAGGAATGGATTTTTACTACAAATTTAAATCAATCGTTTTTATGCAATTGACATACAAATACAATTGCGTTAAGATTTAGAAATAATAGTTCTATTTCTATAAAGTTTTGTTTTATAGAGAAGATTCGAAAATACACCGGTTCAGACACTTGTGATACATTCCATTTGTACACAAAAGTACCGCTTATTTCTCTTATTATACGGTACTTTATACCGTCTGCGCCGACAGGAGACGATTATGGGAAATACTAAGAAAACCGGAATAGTAAGAGAACTGGACAGACTGGGACGGATTACCTTACCCAAGGAATTCAGACGCAGCCTGCAGCTGAAGGAAAAAGATAAGCTGATGATTTTTGCTGAAGAAGACCGCATTGTTTTAACCCGCTATTGTGAGGGAGATATTTTTACGGGAGAGCAGGAAGACCTGGTTGAATTTGAAGGAAAATTCGTTTCCAGGAAATCAATCAGAGAACTGGTAAAGCGTGCGGGCCTTGAATTGAAAGAATAATCTTCCAATACTGCCGGACCAAAATCGCTCTGTCTCTCTTTCCGGAAACAAATAAAATGCAGGAACCATTTCATATTTTCCTGCATTTTATTTGTTTTTATCCATATATATTTTCACGAAATTCAGATCAGCTGCTGATAGATTTCACGTTTCGATACACCACGGTCTTTAGCCACCTTTTTCATGGCTTCTTTCCTGTCCATGCCCTGTGAAAGATACAGCTCCATATGTTCTTCAATGGTCATTTCGGTAAATTCTGCTATCTTTTCCTGCTTCAGAGATTCCGGGCTTCTGCCTTCAATCACCATCACATATTCTCCCCGGGGGCCATTTTCAGAAAGACCTGCAATGGCTTCGTCAAAAGTTGTCAGCCATTTCTCTTCATAATGCTTGGTCAGTTCTCTGCAGAGATTGACTTTCCGGTCCCCGCCCAGAACATTGCGAAGCTCTTCCATGGTTTTCAGCAGATGATGGGGTGCCTCGTAAATTATAATGGTACGGGTTTCATCCACCAGTTCTTCCAGAACTCTGCTTCTTTCCTTTTTATCCGCAGGAAGAAAGGCCTCAAAACAAAAACGTCTTGTGGGAAGTCCTGACTGAATCAGAGCCGTCACACAGGCAGCCGGGCCGGGAAGTGCCGTTACGGGAACCCCCGCTTCATAACACTGACGGACCAGTTCTTCTCCGGGATCTGAAATACCGGGAGTTCCTGCATCCGTAATCAATGCAATTTCCTTTCCCTGCAGCATCATTTCCACAAGCTGTCTCGCCTTTTCTACTTTATTGTACTCATGATAGCTGGTCATGGGGGTTCTGATATCAAAATGATTCAGAAGCTTAATACTGTGACGGGTATCTTCTGCCGCGATCAGGTCTGCTGATTTCAGCGTATTCAACACTCTGATCGTAATATCATCCAGATTTCCGATGGGCGTTGCACATAAATAAAGCATACTGTTTCCTTTCTGTTTTTCGATCTGACATCATATGATCTGATATCACGTCATCCGTGTCAGTTTTTCGCCGCAGCGTCCCCGGCAATGGCCGTTTCTCTGACCTTCTCATCTGAAACCGGTGCTGTCTTGTAAATTCGCAGAACTTCATCGGTATAAACACCCTGTTTTGCATAAATCACCAGAGGCGGTTCAATATGCATCTGCACTCCTCCGCCCCGAAATGCTTCAATCAAGACCATATTTGCTTCTTTATCCGCATACGGATGAACAAAACGCATTCTTTTGGGCTCCAGTCTGTACTTTCGCAGGGTGGTCAGCAGATCCATCAGACGCCTGGGTCTGTGGACCAGATACAGACGCCCGCCTGGTTTCAGACAGGCTGCCGCTTCCCTTGCCAGATCATCAAAGGAACACAGAATCTCATGCCTTGCAATCGCCTTCGGTTCTGACGGATTTTTCAGGCCATGATGATTATCCATATAGGGAGGATTGCTGGTGATAACGTGAAAAGAAGCCCTTCCGAACAGGGAAGAAGCTTCTTTGATATCTCCTTGCACGACTTTCACACGTTTCTCCAGATGATTCAAACGAACGCTTCTCTCCGCCATTTCTGCCGGTCCGGGCTGAATTTCCAGTGCAGAATACTGCCCGCAGTCATTTCTGGCTTCCATCAGAATCGGAACAATTCCTGTTCCGGTCCCCATATCCAGAACCTCTTCTCCGGGTTTTACCACTGCAAATGAAGCCAGAAGAACTGCATCCACTCCGAAACAGAACCACTCCGGATTCTGAATGATCCGATAACCCTTTCTCTGCAGATCATCCACACGTTCCCATGGATGAATAACCGGATTCTGTGATATCATGACAGCTTTCCGTTCCTTTCTCTGCGTTCCATTGCTTCCAGAGCCTTCAATTCTTTTGCATTCTCCTGCTCTTCCAGACTGTTATTGCTGCGTCTCCTTCTGGGACGGAACTTCAGATCATCCACCTTGTACTCTCTGATTTCCTTGTCATCCTTGTCCACAACCACAATTACCTTGACCAGCTGGCGAAGCACATTTACACTGTGCACCTCTCCGCGGATTCCCTCCGGAGTGGTAACCGTATCACCCACATCCGGCAGCTTGCTGTTCAGATATTCGTAGGTTTCTTCTTCATTCTTCAGACAGCACATCAGACGGCCGCAGCAGCCGCTGATTTTGGAAGGATTCAGAGAAAGATTCTGTTCCTTTGCCATTTTGATGCTGACAGGAGCGAACTCCGGCAAATGGCTGTGGCAGCACAGTACACGACCACAGCAGCCAATTCCACCCAGAATCTTCGTCTCATCCCGGACACCGATCTGGCGAAGCTCAATTCTGGTTTTGAAAACACTGGCCAGATCCTTTACCAGTTCACGGAAATCAATTCTTCCGTCTGCGGTGAAATAAAACAGTACTTTATTATTGTCAAATGTATACTCTGCATCCACCAGTTTCATATCCAGCCCGTGCTTTGCAATTTTTTCCAGGCAGATCCGGAATGCCTCCTTTTCTTTCTGCTTGTTGACTGCATAAATTTCTTTATCCTGTGCAGTCGCAATACGCATAACCGGCTTCAGAGGCTGTACAACCGATTCCTCACATACCAGACGGATTCCCTGTACAACCTTGCCGTATTCAACGCCGCGTACTGTCTCAACAATAACGTAATCGCCCTGCCGGATATCCAGATCCACCGGATCAAAATAATAAATCTTTCCGGCAGTACGAAAACGAACTCCAATTACTTTTATCATAGTCTATCCTCTAGTTCTCCCGCAAAGTCAGAAGCAGCAGCTCTATGGTCAGTTCATAACCGACATTCGCCTTCAGACGTACTTCTGCTTTTTCAATGGCATTCTGAATCTCATTCAGACCATTGAAGCTGCTGTGGTCTGCCATATACTTAATGGCCTGCTGCTCGTCTTTGAAAATTAACAGATTGCTGTCCTGAGTAGCCTTAAAAACCACAACATCACGATACCACAGCCGCATTGTATCCAGCACTTCACTGATTTCACCTTTCACTTCCATCATTTTTTCCCGTGACAGATACAACGGTTCATTATATATATTTTTCAATATGTCTATTGTCTTTGCGTGCATATCCATAAACTCCTCTGAATCTGCCAGCGCAGCTGCCTTTCCCAGATTTCCTCTGGCAAAAGCTGTACATACACCGGCCTGATGTTGTTCCATACCACGGCTGCTGATCAGGTAATTCATGACAGCCTGGTCTGTAAGCGGTCTCACCCGCAGTGTAATACACCGGGATAAAATCGTCTGTAAAAAGCTTTCCTCATGGCTGGAAAGAAGCATGATTACCACATATTCAGGTGGTTCCTCAATCGTTTTCAGCAGTGCATTCTGTGCCTGGGGAGTCAGTTTTTCTGCCTCATCAATGATATAGATCTTGAAGCCGCCCTGATAGGGACGGATTTCCGTATCGGCAACCACCTGCTCCCGGATATCATCCACACCGATGCTCTGCTCCTTTTCATGCTGAACATAAATCACATCCGGATGGTTATCCGACAGAAACTGCCGGCAGGAGTGACATCTGCCGCAGGCTGTTTTCGTTTCACATAAAAGAGACATGGCAAATGCCCGGGCAAGCGTCATCTTGCCGATCCCCTCTTCTCCCGAAAGAATGTATGCATGAGAAATATTACCGTGTGCAATGGATTTCTTAAAATAGGAAATCAGCTGTTCATGTCCGATAATCTCCTGAAATCCTGCCATAATGTTCCTCCTGATTGATTGCTTCTCTTCCCGTATCACCTGTCTTTCTATAGAAAGACCAGAAAATACAGCATAGTTATATCACATTTCTTCTAAAATGGCAATCGCGGAGCCATATCCCGGTTCATGCCGGATACCATGGACCTCCAGTCCGTTTTTCTCCCATAAAGAGATAACCTGAATCTGCATTTCACTGATTCGTTCTCCGGGGATCAGAAGCGGAATTCCCGGCGGATAAATATAGACAAACTCCCGGCATACATGTCCTTCTGCCTCATGCAGTGCACACCATTTCCATGGAGCCTTAACTGCAAAAGCAGCTTTCATAGCCATTTCCGGTGCCGATGTCGGCAAGTGATGGCTGTAAAACCGGTTGTCCACATGTTTTTCTGTTTTTTCTTCTGTTATCCACTGTTTCCACCGCTGATCGATGTCAATCAGTGCATGAACCATTCTCCGAAAATTTTCCATTGTATCTGCCGGAGATGACATCAGGATGACATACCGTTCTGTATGCATTTCCGGTTCCAGATGATAATCCTGTCTGAGAAGCTGCGTCAGTTTTTCCCCATCCGGTGCCGTAATGACAAATTTGGACGGATCCTGGCAGGATGCATCGGCAGATTTGTACAAAGTAAGAATCTCCAGTTTTTCATACAGTTCTTCCCGGACTGATTTCAGATTGGCTGCATATGTTTCCATCCGTTTCCGTCCGTCATACCCGGACATCAGATGAATACAGTGATCTATGCTGGCCATCAGAACATAAGAGGGACTGGAACTCTGATAAATCCGCAGATAAAACTCCACCTGTTCTGCACTGACTTTGGGTGTTCTCTGTTTTCCCAGATGCAAAAGAGCAGTCTGCGTCAGGGACGGAAGGGTTTTGTGAAGACTCTGAATCACCAGATCCGCCCCTTTTTCCAATGCGGATTCCGGAAATCCCATCCCTTTCCCATAAGGAAAATGCGCACCGTGGGCTTCATCCACAATCAGACAGCAGCCGTGAGCATGGGCCGCTTTCGCAATACCCGAAATATCAGAAACGAGACCTTCGTATGTTGGCGAAACCACAATTACCGCTTCTATGTCATCGTTCTTTTCCAGGGCAGATTCCACTGCTTCCGGTGTCAGAACGCCATAAAATCCCTCCGGTTCCGGTTCCGGATAGATGCATACCACATCACTCTGCTGAAGAAGAGCTCCATGCCAGGCAGATTTGTGACAGTTTCTCGCCATCAGAATTCTGCCGCCGGGTTTTACGGCAGCAGAAATTGCCGCAAGAATGCCGCAGGAAGAACCATTGATCAGAAACCATGTTTTTTCCGATCTGTATATCTGTGCTGCGTATTCCATGGCATCTCTGAGAATACCTTCCGGATGGTGGAGATCATCAAAACCGTCAATTTCTGTAATATCAATGGAAAACGGATTCACAAACTCCACCATCTGCCGCTTGTGTCCCGGCATATGCCAGGGATACCAGTCTGTTTCCGCATACTGTTTCAACCGGTCATATAATTCTGTCATGTTTAAACCTGTCCTGCAACCGGTGCATCACAGGGTACAATGTCAAAAAGCATGTCTCTGCGGGCTGCCAGAATCATCAGAACCGGATCTGCTTCCTCTGCCACATCCAGCTTTTTCGGAAGAAACTGCCATCCTTCCTCATCATCCAGGGCATAAAAAATAAATCCCTCTATTTCCGGATCAATACGCATGGTTCCCTTCTCCAAAGACAGACCGACCGTCTGACAGATACCGTCAACCGCACAATTGGTAACGGATGTAACACACATAACGTCTTCATTCTCACTGAAAATCCGGATAACCTCTTCCCCGATCCGGTAACCCAGTGCCACGCCCGGACATTCATGTCCATGTTTCTTTACTACCTTATCCCATAATTCCTGATTCATATTTCTCTTCCTTTCCCATAATGTAAAAAATTCTGCTCATCTCTCATGCAGTCCGAAGCATCGGACTTCTGCCTTCCCGTTTTGATCTATCATAAGGTTGGCGGCAAAAAGATCCGCCCCCATGATACAGATATACTTTAACACATTCAGGAAAAAACTTCACCAAAAACATGATGAAAATGTAGCAACTCGTCTCCATCTGTGTTAGACTTAAAGAGATTGATTATGCGAAAGGATGGTGATTTATGAACTACATAGTATTGGATCTGGAATGGAATCAGTGCCCCGGAGGCAAGGAGAAGGAAAATCCGGATATTCCCTTCGAAATCATAGAAATCGGTGCTGTAAGGATGGACGAACAGTTTCACATTCTGGATTCCTTCGGAGAACGGATTCGTCCTCAGATTTATCATCACCTGCATTATCGGACACGACAGATTCTGAAGGTAAATTTAAAGGATTTTAATAAAGCAAGAAAATTTCCTGCGGTTATCCGTGATTTCCTGAAATGGTGTGGAGAAGACTTTATCTTTGCCACCTGGGGACCCATGGATCTGGATTATCTGCAGAATAACATGGACTATTACAAAATACCGCAGACCCTGCCCAAACCACTCTTTTATTACGATGTCCAGAAGCTTTTCAGTCTTTTCCATGAAGATGGAAAGACGCGCAGAGCTTTAAAATACGCTGTTGATTACCTGAACCTGCCGAAAGAACTTCCTTTCCACTGCGCCGCCGATGATGCATACTATACTGCACAGGTGCTGTCCGGCATGGATACAAAAGAGGCCATCATTTACTGCTCTGTGGATTATCACCGTCCGCCTTCATGCAGACCGGAAGAAATATATCTTCATTTCCCGCAGTACTCGAAATATGTCTCTATGACCTATAACAACAAAGAAGATATCATGACAGACCGTATGGTCACTGTGACCCCCTGCCATGAATGCGGCCGTTCTCTCCGCAAGAAAATCCGCTGGTTCACTTCCAACAACAGCACCTACTACTGTCTGGCAGTCTGTGCTGAACATGGATTCATGCAGGGAAAAATACGCATAAAAAAAACGGACAGCAATCAGTACTTTGCTATCCGTACAACCAAAATGATTTCCGAAGAAAAAGCTGCATCAATCCGGCAAAAGCAGGAACAACTCCGGATGAAACGGAAAATCCGCCGAAGCCGGACCACCGGAACCTACACACCGCCGGCAGGTTCCGTCAATATCAGCATATCTCCCACAGCAGTCGATAAACGACTCCGGAACAAACGGAAATCCTGATTATATGCCATATACTAAAAATAGAGGGGCTGTACACAAATTCAATTTAGTGTTCAGTCTCTTTTTCGCACTTCAAGCCAGTCAGTATATCCACCGCGGGGTATTAAACATCACATCAGCGGGGCGATTACCTTCAGCACATATCCCAGAGGTTTTAATTTCCCGTATCCTTTCCAGATGGTTTCCTTTGTAACCTGACGGCACTCCGATAATGTAGTCTGAAAGTCCTTTTCGATTTCATTTATGCAGGGCACCTCATACATCCATGTGGCACATTCGAAATGATGGTACAGGCTTCTGTAATCCAGATTTATGGTGCCGACCACAGCTTCTCTGTCATCACTTACAAATATCTTTGCATGAACAAACCCGGGGGTATATTCAAAAATCTGGACACCGGATTCCAGCAGGGCTTTATAATGGTTTTTGGCCAGGGCATAAGGGACTGTCTTATCCGGTATGCCGGGAAGAATCAGTTTCACATCCACTCCCCGTTCAGCGGCAAACTGCAGAGCAGTCTGCATCTCTCCGTCCAGAATCAGATACGGCGACATAATATGTACATATCGGCTGGCACGGTTCAGAATATCCATGTAAACCCGTTCTCCGACTTTATCATGATCCAGCGGACAGTCTCCATAGGGAATCACATATCCCCGCGCAGATTCCGGCAGTACCGCAGGCTTCTTCAGAAAACGGTCAAACTCCGGTTCCTTTTCAAAGAGATTCCACATCTGTAAAAACATCAGGGTAAAACTGCTGACAGCTTCTCCCTTCAGCATAACCGCCGCATCCTTCCAGTGCCCGTACCTTTCAATGTGATTGATGTATTCATCTGCCAGATTTACCCCGCCGTTAAATGCCGTATGGCCGTCAATTACCAGAATCTTCCTGTGGTCCCGGTAATTATAAAAAGTGGACATCATGGGCACCAGCGGTGCAAACACCTTACACTGGATTCCAAGCTTTGTCAGTCGCTTCGGATAATCGTGAGGAAGTGTGGAAAATTCGCAGGTTCCATCATACATCACCCGTACATCCACACCCTCCTTTGCCTTTCTCGCAAGGATTTCCAGTATTTTCCCCCACATCAGGCCTTCATCTATAATGAAATATTCCAGAAAAATAAATTTTTCGGCCTGTTCCAGCTGCTTCAGTACTTCTTCCCATTTCTGTTCTCCTGTGGGAAAATATGTAACCGTGGTGTTTTTATAAACCGGATGACAGGAGGTCCGGTTTACATATTGGGCCAGGCAGGCCACACCCGGATTTTCTTCCTGCAGTGTTTCCATGACTTCTCTGTCCTGCGGCAGTTCATCCGCTGTCTGTTCGATCAGCTGCTCGATTCTTTTCTTCACTGCCCGATGCCCCATTTCACTCTGGGTATACCAGAACAGCAATGCGCCAAATACCGGAAGCAGCATGATCACCACCAGCCATGTGATTTTAGCAGTGGAATCCAGCTCCGAATTCAGCAGGTACAGCACCATGCCGGCAGTAAACAGCACTGTTCCGCCCAAAATATGGGGAAGCAGATTTTCAAACCACTGAAAGATACTGAACAGAGCCGCCAGCTGCAGAAGCAATAACAGGATAACCAGCCCCATACGGCTGAATAAAGCATAGACCAGCCCCTTCTGCCCTTTTTTCAATAATTGCAGACCATTACTTTCACTATTTGATTCCGATGTTTCTTTCATATTTCATCCCCGCATTTTCAAACAATTTTCATCCGGTTAATTCATTTCATCAGATAAATCTGATCTACCTGTTTCATGAGATTCATCCTCTTTCATCCGTTCCGCCCGTTTCAACAGATTCATCCGTATCATCCTGACTTCCTCCGCCGCTCCGTTTTACCAGATCCAGACGAACCAGCTGATAAAAAGCAGCCATCAGCGGAACACTCAGCATCATACCAATGACACCTCCCAGGCTGCCTCCCACAGTAATGGCCGTTAACACCCAGATTCCCGGCAGACCAATGGAAGATCCCACAACGCGGGGATAAATCAGATTGTTTTCCATCTGCTGCAGAATGACCAGATAGATCAGAAATCCTGCCGCCTGAATGGGCGATTCCGTCAGAATCATCAACGCTCCCACAGCTGCTCCGATGTAAGCACCCACAAAAGGAATCAGCGCTGTTACTCCAACCACACATCCGATCATAACCGCATAAGGGAAACGCAGCAGCAGCATACCAAGCATACATAAGGTTCCCAGTACCACCGCTTCGGTACACTGTCCCACAATGTAGCGATGGAAGGAATTATCTGCAATGTTTCCCACATAACGCAGGCGGGAAACCAGTTTCTCCGGCAGATAAACATCCATAAGCTCATTCAGCTGCTTCATCAGCTTTTCTTTTCCGAGAAGCAGATAAATACTGAAGATCAATGCAATCAGAAACGTTGCAACACTGGAAACTACCGTACCGACACCGCTCACAATGCTGTTCAGGGTCCAGCCTGCACCGGACAGAATCCAGTTTGCTCCGTTTTGAATAACCTTTTCGATATCAATATCCCGATATTTCAGAATATCCAGAGAAATCCAGTCCTCCAGATAGGGCTGAAAACGCTTTATTACATCCGGTATCTGGGTCATGAGCAGATCCAGACACTTCCACAATTCCGGAAAAATAGTTCCGGTCAATACGGAAATTCCTCCAATGATACACAGGAAAGACAAAACCAGACTGAGAATACGACTGCATTTCTGAATCCACGGGTTTTCCAGACGTGCAAAAACACGGTTTTCCCAGAATGACATGATAATGTTCACAATATACGCAATCACAAGACCAATCAGCAAAGGGGAGGCAGCTTTTAATGCCGTCTGAAGAACCCGCAATGCCCTGTCCCAGTAATGGATCGTAAGCCACAGGACAAACAGCCCTGCTATCCATGTCAGAACCTGATTTCTGTATTCACTCTTTTTCTGCATCTTATCTTCTCCACCTTCTTTTTTTATTAAATCGGATCCCGCGATTTTTTTTCCTGTAAATCTTCCAGAAAACAAATCCAAATGCCAGCAGAAGGATTACTGCTGCCCCCACAAGAATCCGGATATCAATCTGCCTGGTTCTGTACCATATTTCTTCGGATGCTCCCGCTGTATCCGGTTCAGCGGACGCTTCTTCCGGCTTTTCAGAGGAAGAGACAAACTCAAATTCGCCTTCAGAAGTTCCCTTTTCAATCCTCAGTTTTGCAAATCCCACCTGAGTTCCTTCATACAGATACTGTACCTCGGCAAAGCATCCATCGAAAACCTCTGCATCATTTTCATCCAGATAAGTCAGTCTGGTTTCCAGTGATTCCAGACCGGTTCCCACAGGCAGAACCACCCTGTTGGTTCCTTCCATTGTAATATTAATACAGTTGCTTCCCATGTCATCGGATGCAAAAATGCCCACATCCTTCAATGTAAACCGTTTGTCACTTCCGGACACATCTGTGGCTGTAAACTGGCTGAACCCATAATCAAAAAGAGCTCTGGTATCTTGATATTGAATTTCCTTGCCGCAGCCCATAACACAGCAGATCAGGCGCATACCATCTTTTTCCGCCATGGTAATCAGCGTATTGCGGGATTCATCCGTATACCCGGTTTTTCCACAGACATAATACTCATAATACTCTCTGGATCTTGGAAAGACCATATCATGTTTGGAATAGAAAACCCGCTCTGTCTGACAGCGATTGGTGGGCGCCATGGTGTACACACGGGCCCCTGCTATCCTGCAGAAATCTTCAAACTTCACACACTCCCTCATGATCATGCACATATCGTACGGTGTTGTATAATGATTTTTCTCGAAAAGCCCGCTGGGATTATTAAAATGTGTATTTTTTGCCCCTGCCGCCTTCGCTCTTTCATTCATCTGCTTCGCAAAAGCTTCAATGCTTCCTGCCATATGAACTGCCAGACCGTTGGCCGCATCATTGGCTGAGTACAACAGCAATGCATTCATGCAGTCCTCCACCGACATTTCCTCGCCATCGGATGCCTGAATTGCCACATAATTGTGGGGAAGACTTTTCAGAGCCTCCCCGGTAAATACCATCCGGTCGCTCAGTTTACACTGTTCCAGGGCAAGGAGTCCGGTCATGATTTTGGTAATACTGGCAGGATACAGACAGGTATCCGGATTTTTGGCATACAGAACTGTACCGGTATCCGCTTCCATCAGCACCGCTCCCTGCGCTTCCACCGCGGGACCTGCAGGCCATTTCCCGGCCGTAATATAGTTGGAAGCAGAAGTAGCTTCTCCAATTTTCACTTCAGAACTTTCTGCTGCCTCTGTGGCTGAAACAATTACAGCCGGTGCAGTCAGAGAGAACATCATACTCAGAATACAGCAAAATACAGCTGCCTTCTTTATTAGATCAAATATTCCGGTTCTTCCGGAATCAGCTGAAAAAATATTCATTCCATTCATCTCCGGGATTCTTTCATTATAGATTCTTTCATTACAAATTGTTTTTTCACCCACCACTTAACATCAATGTTGTTTGAAATGGGAAATCCTGTTTCATTGTTGAAAAGCAGTCAGGTTACATTCACGATTTTCTGCTGAACAGTATTGGAATTTAATAATTCAGTATACTCATTTTGTCCTTATCATACAACAGATTTCAGAAAAAAAGAATTAAATAATTATAAATTTTCTGATATACTGAACCATACATGCTTCCGAAAGCATTTATCATAAAAGAAAGGACGGATTTATTCCGTATATGGTTATAAGGTATGAGATTAAGAAATGTACCCGGAGCCAGAGAAGCCATCGCTGAAAGCACATTCTGCTATGAAACTCCGGAAGATATGAAAGGCTTATGGGGCCGGCATTTTAACAATCAGAATCCCATTCACATCGAAATCGGCATGGGAAAAGGTCGTTTTATCACCGAACTTGCCATGAAATACCCGGAAATTAATTTCATCGGTATCGAAAAATATTCCAGTGTCCTGATCCGCGGTCTGGAAAAACAGGAAGAACTGCAGCTTCCCAACCTGTGCTTCATCCGTATGGATGCGGAAGATATCTGCAAAATCTTTGCACCCGGAGAAATTTCAAAAATTTATCTGAACTTCTCTGATCCCTGGCCCAAGGACAGACATGCCAAAAGACGGCTGACCTCTGCCCAGTTTCTGGAACGATATCTTAAAATTATCCGCCCGGACGGCTCTCTGGAATTCAAAACAGACAATACCGATCTGTTTCAGTTTTCACTGGAAACAGCAGAGTTCGTAAAAGAATGGGAGCTGACTGCATTTACCCATGATCTGCATCATGATACAGCCTTGAATGAAGGAAATATTATGACCGAATATGAAGAACGTTTTTCCTCCATGGGTACACCCATTCACAAAATGATTTTAAAGCCGGTGCGGGCATAACTTTCCATAAAGTGCATCTCCTGTACTTGCGTATTATCTTACGTATTTTCTTGCGTATTTTCTTCCTCTATTATACCTCAGATCCGTCATTTTTTTCAAAATAAATGATGTTGTCAAATAATGTTGTCGCAGAAAAAGGTTTCTGCATATACTATATCAGAAACCTTTTTCCATCGTTCGCCCATCCCACGGAATAAGAATGGGCTCTGTCATTTTTAATCAGAAGGTGATCTTATGCGCTGCTGCCGTTTTTCCCTTTTCCGCTGTCTGTATGCCCTGCTTTCCAGACGCCCGGCTCTATATAACAAGCTTCAATGCTTTTATAATCAACTGTATCAGGCAGCCTGTGCCCTGCGGAAACTGACAGGCGGCTGATTATCCCTTCTTACGATCCAGTTTCCAGTCCAGAAAGAGATTAATCAGATGTCCGATTACAGCTACCACCGGTACACCAATAAACATACCCATCACACCTGCAACGGCTCCTCCTGCCGCCACGGAAAAAATGATCCATGCAGGTCTCAGTCCGGTGGAATCCCCCAGAATCTTCGGTCCCAGATACAGACCGTCAAACTGCTGCAGTACCAGAATCAGAACCACATAGATCAGCATTTTAACCGGTGATACCATCAGGAGAATCATTGCACCGGGCACAGCGCCGATAAAGGGGCCGAAATATGGAATCATATTGGTAATTCCCACCACGGCACTGATCACCAGTGCATAGGGAAGCTGAAGCAGATTCATTGCCACAAAACAGATCACACCGATAATTATGGAATCCAGCAGTTTTCCTGAAACATATCTGGAAAAAATAAGATAACACTCCCCTGATATGCGGATAATTTTCTCCGTTCTTTCCTCCGGATTAAAGGCAGAAAGAACTTTTACTGCCGCCTGTTGAATACGGGGCAGATCAATCAGCACATACAAAGACATAATCAATGTAATAAATAAATCCAGAAATACCGTCACCACCGAAAAGGAAGTGGAAACTACGGTCATGAGAATCTCCTGAATCCGTTTCTCCAGACTGAAATTACTCAAAAATTTATTTCCAAAATCCTGAACCCACGCAATCAGACCACTTAAATTGATATCCGGAAGTTTCTCATTCAGATCAAGTGCCATCCGACTGAACTGCCTGTACCATATGGGCAGGGCAGAAGCCATATCTTTTAAACTGTCCCACACATGGGGAATAATAACCAGAAGCAGCATGACAATAATGCCGATAAACAACAGATAGGATACGGCGATAGACAATCCCCGTTTTTTCTCCCGCAGCGGATCAGGAAGTCGGTCAAACAGATTTTTTTCAAAAAAAACAGTCATGGGATACAGCATGGCTGCAATAAAAAAGCCCAGCAGATAGGGATAACACCATCGAATCACACCCACAATGGAAGCTCTGGTGGCCTCCCACATAAATATGCTTCGAATGATCAGCGCACAGGCCAGAACCGTAATAATGGTATAAACACTGATCGTGTAATACTTACTGTTAGACATAAAAGTATTGCTGCTTTTTCGTCTTTCTCCTTTTGTACTTTTTTTCGTATCTGCCTTCCGTTCTTCCGGATTTTCATTTTTCTGATTTTCCATTTCCATATTCGAACTCATTCAGCTCCTTATATCCTCCGTGCAGATAAGTTTGTAAAAATAATCATTTCAGAGCATAACCATCTAATGGGGAAAGGTATACACCCCTTCGTCATATGTTTTCATGCAGGCATGAGATACATGACTTTTGATATTTATGTCATTAATGTATTATAATCACATGAATCGAAGCCCGCAAGTCGGAACAGAAAAATTTACATGTTCTTAATAATTTTTCAAAAAACTATTGACATTTTCTCAGAATATGATATTATACTACATGTTGCAAGACAGCAACGATGAAATGCGCGATTAGCTCAGTTGGTAGAGCACCTGACTCTTAATCAGGGTGTCCAGGGTTCGAGCCCCTGATCGCGCACTGAGTTTCAGCTCAATTTCATATGAACGCGCGATTAGCTCAGTTGGTAGAGCACCTGACTCTTAATCAGGGTGTCCAGGGTT
>JBJELP010000302.1:0-5503 GCA_051879215.1 Lachnospiraceae bacterium | reverse complement strand
AATGCGCTGCATTTTCCCCAGCATTTTTTCCCGGCTTTCCGCCCGTTTGATGGATTTTTCCCGGTTGAAGGACTTCAGCTTGGCAATCACTTCTTCCTGATGTTTGATTTCCTGCTGCTGGTTCATATAGGCTTTCAGCGCAATTTCACGCATCTGTGCTTTTTTTGCAGCATAATCGGAATAGTTGCCTTGAAACATGGTAACGCTGCCCATTTCAATTTCAATTACTTTTGTAACGATGCGATTCAGGAAATATCGGTCATGGGAAACAATCAGTACACTGCCCGGGTAATTCAGAAGAAATGTTTCCAGCCAGGCAATGGAATTCATGTCCAGATGGTTGGTCGGTTCATCCAGCATGATAATATCCGGTTTCGTCAGAAGAAGCCGTCCAAGGGAAACACGGGTTTTCTGACCACCCGATAAGGAATTAACTTTCCGTGAAAAATCTTCTTCGGTAAAGCCAAGTCCTTTTAAAATACCGGTTACCTCACTTTTATACGCATAGCCATCTGCCTGTTCAAAGGCATGGGTTGCTTTGCTGTAGGCATCATATACCCTTTCCAGTTCATCCCCCTGCAGATGTTTCATCTGCTTTTCCAGAGAACGAATTTTGTCTTCCAGCTGGAGAATATCCTTTCTGACATGGAGAAGGGTATCAAATATGCTGGCATCCGAAGAAAAACTCTGATGCTGCGCCAGATACCCAAGTGTACAGCCTTTGGCAAGAATAATTTCACCGCTGTCAGATGGTTCTTCACCGGCAATTATTTTCAGAAGGGTCGATTTACCGGCACCGTTGATTCCAACGATGGCAGCTTTCTCATGTTCATTGATATGAAAAACAGCATCCTTCAGAATCGGTTCGGTACCGAATGATTTATTAATATGGCTGCATGACAGAATCATACATGTTCCTCTCTTTCATTTGTGTTCCGTTTGCTTCATATATTGGGGCAAAACAAATTAATTTCAACACTTTATGGGGCAAATCAGGTTGACTCCAACTTCTAAGTATAATATAAATAAAAACAGGAAGCAAGTTGAAAATTCGCACTGAATTCTGTAAAATTGATCATATAATCATCTTATTTTAAGAAGAAAATATCATATCAAGCAGATCAGGTTATTGAATAATAGCTAATCTGTTGAAAATGCATAAAAAAATTTGAATAGAAATCATTTTAATAAATAATTATTACAATAAAAAGTAAAATGGAATTTGACATTTATTCCATATCGTAATATAATTCTAATACGAATGCCCATATGTTGGTTCATGCGTAACCAGTGTCTGTTCCCCATCACAGATTCCATATGGGAGTGTATATTACTATTTACTATAAAAAGTCCCGGACAGCAGCCACGCGAAGCAGCATGCCTGCATGCGCAGATGCATGGATATTAGACGGGCTGGCCTGTACGAACAGGCAGACCGACAGGTCGAATTGCGAATATGGGCAGCGAAGGAGTGATTGTTTGGAAAAAAAAGAAATATCCCGTGCGGTGATCAAGCGTCTTCCAAGATACTATAGATATCTCGGAGATCTGAAGGCACAGGGAGTTGAACGTATCTCTTCCGGTGATCTCAGTTCTCTGATGAAGGTTACTGCTTCTCAGATACGGCAGGATCTGAATAATTTCGGAGGATTCGGACAGCAGGGATATGGATATAATGTCAATTATCTTTTCAACGAAATAGGAAAGATACTTGGGCTGGACTGCAAAAATAATATGATCGTAGTCGGAGTCGGAAATATGGGTTCCGCATTGATTAAATACAGCAGTTTCCGATCTTACGGCTGTGATATTATCGGTGCTTTTGATACCAATATCAATCTCATCGGGAAAACCATCAATGGGATTGTTGTACAGGATTACAGCGAGGTTGGACATTTTATCAAAGAACACAATGTTGATATTGCGGTTCTGACTGTACCGAAAGAAGCTGCCGGTCATATTGCGGAAGAACTGGTGAAATATGGCATCAAGGGGTTCTGGAATTTTGCTTATACGGATCTCAGACTCGGTCCCGGAATTGTTGTAGAAAATGTGCATTTGTCAGACAGCTTATTAAGGCTTTCATATTCAATGAAGAGTAAAGGAGTCGTAAATGATTAAAGGTATCGGGTTGGATATGACGCAGATATCCAGAGTTGAAAAAGCCTGTACGAATGAACATTTTGTTAACAGAATTTATTCAGATGAAGAAATACGCTGTTTCCGTAAATTCCCTGTCAGACTGGCAGGGAATTTTGCAGTTAAAGAGGCTGTTGCAAAAGCATTTGGTACAGGTTTTCGGGGAATTCAGCCATCAGAAATTGAAGTACTGAGGGATGAACTGGGATGCCCTTATGTAAATCTGTATGGAAAGGCAGCTGAAATGAAACAGAAAAAGCAGATACAATCAATCTGGGTTACCATAACCAATGAAGGGGATTATGTCAGTGCTTCGGTTATTCTGGAAGGATAATCGGATAAAAGTGGCTTCAAATATTTGAAACGTTTGTGTGAGAGGGATATGATAAGATGGAATATTATGTGAATCAAAGGCAGATGAAGGCAATTGATAGCGGCTCCATTGTAAAAACCGGAATTCCGTCCATGGTTTTGATGGAACGGGCTGCTTTATCCGTTGCAGAGTATATCGTGAAACAATTTTCCCCGTCTGCCGGCCGGATCTGTTCGGTTTGTGGTATGGGAAACAATGGAGCAGATGGAATAGCAGCGGCACGAATTCTGTTTCTGAAAGGATATCAGACAGAGATTTTTCTGTTTGGTGATCCAGAGAAGGCGACAACAGAATGGAAGGAACAGTATATTATTATTCAAAATCTGAAAATACCCTATGTGTTTTTACAGGATAGTAACAGAGAATATTTTGCCGAATATATTAAAGCAAAAGCACCGGCAGTTTTTATTGACGGTCTTTTTGGAATAGGACTTACGAGAGAGATAACAGGAACCTGCAGACTGCTGATTCAGGAGATGAATCAATCCGG
The DNA here is from genome assembly GCA_051879215.1 of Lachnospiraceae bacterium. Taxonomy (GTDB): domain Bacteria; phylum Bacillota; class Clostridia; order Lachnospirales; family Lachnospiraceae; genus TWA4. The sequence continues at coordinate 2,501 of JBJELP010000302.1, read as the reverse complement.
TATCCCTGTGGTTGCAGTGGATATTCCATCCGGCGTCAGAGCCGAAGACGGAAGGATAGCAGGTACTGCTGTAAAAGCGGAGGCAACGGTGACCTTTGGCAGAAAAAAGGTCGGACAGATTCTGTACCCCGGAGCAGAGTATTGCGGTAAACTGATTGTAAAGGAAATCGGATTTGCACCGGATGCAATTGCAGATGCCGGATATGATGCCTTTGGTCTGGAAAACCGCAGAGAGGTGTGCGGCTATCTGAAGAATAGACCGGCGGATTCCCATAAAGGCACCTTCGGAAGTGTCCTGGTTGTTGCCGGATGTGAAACCATGGTGGGCGCAGCTGTTTTCAGTGCGAAAGCTGCATACAGAATGGGCTGTGGTCTGGTTAAAGTGCGGTCTCTGGCATGCAACAAAGTATGTCTTCATCAGATGATACCCGAGGCAATTCTCAGTCTTTATGATCCGGAGAAACCACTTGATCACCTGAAGGAAGATTGTGATTTTGCAGATGTAATTGTTTTTGGTCCCGGCATCGGTCAGGAACAGTATGTGGATGAGATGCTTTTTTATATACTGACAGAGACAACGAAACCGCTTGTTCTTGATGCGGATGGTCTGCGCGTGCTTGCCCGACACAGGGACTGGTACGATCTTTTAACGGAACGGGTTATCCTGACACCGCATCCGGGAGAAATGTCCGCATTAACCGGAAAGAATGTGCAGGAAATAAAAGAACAGCCTTTCCTTTGGGCAAAGGATTTTTCCAATGTCAGCAGCTCCGTATGTGTATTAAAAGGTGCAAGAACAATAGTTGCAAAGAAAAATCAGCCATGTTATATTAATACATCAGGTTGTTCTGCCATGGCGACTGCGGGTTCCGGTGATGTACTGACCGGGATGATAGCCGGATTTCTGGCAGAGAAACATCCGTCAGAAGAAGCTGCAATGCTTGGAGTTTTTATTCACGGACTGGCAGGCGAATATGCAGCAGAAAAACTGGGGGAACGGGCGGTCATGGCCACCGATCTGGTGGAAGCGATCGGACCGGTATTCAGAGAACTGGAATCCATTTTTTTATCGGAAACGGAATAAATACAGCGGAATTCGGAAATACTGTCGTTATCAAATATAAAAAGGAGTCAGACAATGATTATCCGAAGAGGCGATGTGTATTACGCAGATCTGCGGCCGGTAGTTGGATCCGAACAGGGCGGAGTCAGACCGGTTCTGATTATTCAGAACGATGTTGGAAACAGACACAGCCCAACCGTGATCTGTGCGGCCATAACCAGTCGTATGAATAAAGCAAAACTGCCCACCCATGTTGAAGTGAGCACGCAGGACTGTGACATGGTTAAAGATTCTGTGATTTTAATGGAACAGCTGAGAACAATTGATAAAAAACGACTGAAAGATAAAATCTGTCATATTGACGGACCGCTGCTGGACGAAGTAGAGAAGGCACTTCATGTGAGCCTGGGGCTTTCTACATAGGGAAGTGTATGGAAGGAGTATGAAATGGAATATGGCTGCTGGCCATGGATATTCATTATTTTGCTGATGATATCGGCACTGATTTATGGATTTGAAAAAGCAATACTGGGGGAAAATGAAACGGTACTGGAAGATAAGGCGGAAGAAGGAGATCGGCATGCGGTGCTGCTGTTTAAACTGTATAAACAGAAGGCTTCATTGACAGCCAGCCGAATTCTCCTGATGTTTGGAATCGGAGCCGGATCCGGTATTCACAGCATGATGATGTTTCAGAAATACCATTCTGTTTATGCACTGGCAGAACTTCCTGCCATCTGGCTGTTTCTGGAAATACTGCTTCTGGTAATTCGAAAAGCCACTGTGCGAACCGGTGAGTTCTGGATAGGCCGGTTTGCCAATGTGATTCGTGTTATAATGCTTTTTCTGAAACCCCTTACTTTTCTGGTGGATCTGATTTCAGATCTGCTTTTAAGGATATCCGGATATGAGACCAATCTGATAGAAGATGTCACAGAGGAAGAAATCATATCCATGGTCAATGAGGGGAATGAACAGGGGGTTCTGGAAGATTCGGAAGCAGAAATGATACAGAATATTATCAGCTTCGGCGATAAGGAAGCAGGGGATATCATGACCCGGAGAATCAATGTCCTGGCATTTGAAGGGCATGAACCTCTGCTGAAGGTTTTCGATGAAATGATTGATGCCGGAAAATCCCGATTTCCCGTATATGATGAGGAGCTGGATAATGTAATCGGTGTTCTTTATCTCCATGATGCGGCAAAGGCCAGCCGCAAAGAAGAAAATCATCATAAAAGCCTGATGGAAATTCCGGATTTGCTTCGTAAGCCGGTCTTTATTCCGGAAACAGTTAATATTGATGATCTGTTTCGAAAAATGCAGCACCAGAAAATTCATATGATGCTGGTTGTGGATGAATACGGACAGCTGGACGGACTGGTGACCATGGAGGATCTGCTGGAAGAAATTGTAGGCAACATTTTTGATGAATATG